>JBFLWB010000150.1 GCA_040758155.1 Thermodesulfobacteriota bacterium | reverse complement strand
AACTTCCGCAAAAGTGGGACAGACCTGCAGCTCTGTCCCTGTTCTGCGGAAGTTCTAAGGAACGTCCCGGTTCTGCTGTTTGCTCATCCCTACCCCAGCACCACGATCGTCACCCCGTCGCCGCCCTGCTCCCGGGGAGCGGGCATGGAGCGCTTCACGTAGGGGGACCTGGCGAGATGGCGGCGGATGGCGGCCTTGAGGGCGCCCGTCCCGTGGCCGTGGATGATGAAGACGTGCGGCGCCTGGGCCAGGGCGAAGCGGTCGAGGAAGGCGTCCACCTCGGGGATGGCGTCGTCGACGTACATCCCGCGCAGGTCGAGCGTGTTCTCCGGCGTCTGAAGGTAAAGGGCGGCGGGAGAAGGCTCCACGTGTCGGGCGCCCGTGTCCTTCCGGTGCTCCCGGGGGCCTCCCGGGGGCGGGAAGATGCGGACCTGGTCGCGCGCGACGCGGACCTTCATGCCGCCCGCGGCGACCTCGACCTCGCGGTCCTCGGGGACGGACAGCGCGGCGACCTCCGCCTCGCGGGAGAGCGACGCGACGAACACCTTCTGCCCGGGGCGGAGCACGGCGTCCGGAGGGGGCGGCGCGGTGCGGCTCATCAGGGCGCGGACGACCGGGTCCTCCTCCGCGGCGCGCGCCTTCTCCTTCCACTCCTTGAGCACCGTCGTCGCCTTCCGCACAGTGTCGATCCGGCGGTCCTTGCGCATCTCCTCCATGATCCGGGAAAGCTCGCCCTCCGCTTTCCGGAGCTCCTCCCGCATCTTCTGGCGCGCCTGCGACACGACGCGCGACTCCTCGGCGCGTACCTTCTCCCGGTCCGCCTCCAGCTTCCTGCGGATCTCATCCGCCTCCTTGCCCTTCGCGGTCATCGCCGCGGTCTCCGCGCGCAGCCGGTCCCGCTCCAGCTCCAGCCGGTCGATCACCTCCGTCAGGTTCGGGCCCGGCCCGGAGAGGTAGTCCGCCGCGCGCGCGAGGACCTCCTCGGGGAATCCCAGCCCGCGGGCGATCTCCATCCCCATCGAGCGCCCCGGGACGCCGAGGGAGAGCCGATAGGTCGGTCGCAGCTGGTCGCCGTCGAACGCCATCGACCCGTTTTCGAACCGCCGGTCGGTGAACGCGAGCCCCTTCAGCTCCTCGAAGTGCGTCGTGGCGATCACCCGGACTTCGCGGTCGGCCAGCGTTTCGAGGAAGGAGCGCGCGATCGCCGCGCCTTCCCGCGGGTCGGTCCCCGAGACGACCTCGTCGAGCAGGACCAGGGCGCCGCGGTCCGCCCCCCGTAGGATGTCGTTCAGCCGCCGGATGTGGGCCGAGTAGGTGGAGAGATCCATCTCGACGCTCTGCTCGTCGCCCACCGCGACGAAGATGTCGTGGAAGACGGACACCACGGAGTCGGGCGAGGAGGGGATCGACAATCCCGCCGTCGCCATCAGGACGAGGAGCCCGAGCGTCTTGAGGGCGACGGTCTTCCCGCCCGCGTTGGGCCCGGTGAGGACGAGGCACAGGTAAGGGCGGCCGACCTTCAGGTCGTTGGGGACCACGGGGCGCCCGCTGAGCACCAGCAGCGGATGCCGGGCGGCGGGGAGGCTCACTTCTCCGGACGCGTTCACGGTCGGCTCGCTCGCCGACAGCTCGCTGGCCAGCAGGCAGCGCGCCTGGATGAAGTCGATCCGCGCGAGCAGGAACAGCGCCCGCAGCAGCTCCTCCGACTTTCGCGCCACGTGGG
Organism: Thermodesulfobacteriota bacterium; assembly: GCA_040758155.1. Taxonomy (NCBI): domain Bacteria; kingdom Pseudomonadati; phylum Thermodesulfobacteriota; species Thermodesulfobacteriota bacterium. The sequence continues at coordinate 14,076 of JBFLWB010000150.1, read as the reverse complement.
AGGAAATTTCCGCGAGTATCCGCGCGATCTCCCGCTCGACCTCCAGCTCCGCCATCCGGACCTCGTTGTTCAGCGCGACCAGCTCCTCCGGCTCGAAGAAGACGGTCTGCCCGCTCTGCGAGGTGTCATGGACGATCCCGTTGAACATCGCCTTGGACGCGGTCTTGAAGGGGATCACCAGACGCCCGGATCGGACGGTGGCGTAGCTCTCCTGGACATGCCGCGCATACCGGGGCGAAGTGACGATCCGGTCGGCGGTCTCCTGCAGCCGGCCGCGGACGCCCGCGAGCTGCCGCCGGAGCGAGCCCAGCGCGTCGGAGGCGCGGTCGGGGACATTCCCCGAGGGATCGATCCGGAACTCGATCTCCTCGGCGATGTCTCGCAGCGGGGGGATTTCGTTGGCGTGGTGCGCCATCCGGGGATATTTCCCCTTGCGATCCTCGAAGAACTTCCGGATCCGCTCGCCCGTGCGCGCAGTCTGTCCGACGAGGAGCAGCTCCTGCGGCGAAAGGGATCCGCCCTTGGCCGCCTTCTCCACCTCCTGCCCGATTTCCTTCAGGCCGTCCAGCGGCAGCGCGCCGTCCTGGAGGAGCATCCTGCGGCCGTCCCGGTTCTCCTCGAGGGAGGTCCGGATGGCTTCGAGGTCCGTGCCGGGGGAGAGCCCCTCGCACAGCTCGCGCCCCGGTCCGGAAGAGGCGTGTCCCGCCAGCCGGGCGACGATCTTCCCCCATTCCAGCGCCGCAAGCGCGGCTTCCCTCGACGATCCGTTCAACGCGTTCCCGTTCCTTTCTTTGTCCCGCCGGGACGAAGGTCCATTATATTCGGAACGTGATAGCATGGATCGCGGCCCGGGAGGAAATCGATGCGAAAACCGCTGCCTTTGCGGAAAGCGGACGTAATCGCCGTATGCGCCCCGGCGGGGCCGGTGAACGAGGGCCGCCTGCGGCGCGGCATCGCCCGCCTGGCCGCCGCGGGATTCGTCCCGGAGATCGCCGAGGGCATCCTCGCGGTGGACCGCTGCTTCGCCGGGGAAGACGGGCATCGCGCCCGCCAGGTCGAATGGGCGCTTTCGCTGCCCGAAGCGCGGGCCGTGATGGCCGCGCGCGGCGGCTACGGAACGACGCGGCTGCTCCCCCTGCTGGACTGGAGAAAGGCGGCGAGGCGGCCGAAGCTGCTGGTGGGATTCAGCGATTTAACCGCGATCCTGGCCTACCTTTCCACCCGGCTGCGGCTCCCCTGCATCCACGGGCCGATGGTCGCGGCGGACCTCGCCCTCCGGTTCGACGCGGGGGCGCTCGACGCGTTCGCGCGCCTGGCGGCGGGGAAGGTCTCCCCGAAGGAGCCGTGGGGGGAGCCGATGGAGCGCCTCCGGGGCGGCGCGGCGGACGGGATGCTGACCGGCGGCTGCCTCTCCGTGCTCACCGCGCTGCTCGCCACGCCGTACTCGCCCGACTTCCGGGGCGCGCTGCTGTTCCTCGAGGACGTGCAGGAACCCGTTTACCGGCTCGACCGGATGCTGACGCAGTGGATCCAGTCGGGGCGGTGGTCGCAGCTCGCCGGGATTCTCGTCGGGAAGATGGCCCCGGCGCGCGGCGAGACGGTCGAGGACCTCCAGCGTGTTTTCCACGACGCCGGGAAGCGGCTGTCGGTCCCCGTCTGGTACGGATTCCCCGCGGGGCACGATGGGCGCAACGTGGCGCTGCCCTTCGGCGTCCGGGCCCGGGTCGACGCGAAAGGACGGCTCTTCCTCCTCGAGCCGCCGGTGGGGGAGGGGTGAACGGTCCGGCCGGCGGGGACGACCCGCGGTTCCGGGAGGCGGCGGAGCTGCTCGAAGCGGGGACGCGGGACGAAGCCTACTCCGCGGCCGTCCTGTCGGCTGTCCGGGGCGACGATGTCGCCTGGGAACGGACCGCCGGGCATGCCCGCCCCGATTCGGTCTTCGACATCGCCTCCCTGACCAAGCCGCTGACGGCGGCCCTCTTCTTCGTCCTTTGCCAGGAAGGGCACCTTTCCGTCGATCGGTGCGTCGCCGAAATCCTGCCGTTTTCCTCGGCCGATCCCCGGACACGTGCGATCCGGTTCCTGCACCTGCTCTCGCACACGTCCGGCCTGCCGGCATGGCGTCCTTTATATGAAAAGGTGCGCGAGGAGGAGAGGCGGACGGGGAGGCCGCTATTCGGGACCGCCGAGGGGCACGACCGGATCCTCGCCGAGGTCCTCTCCCTGCCGCTTTCCCGCGATCCCGGCAGCGCCTGGGATTACAGCGATCTCGGGTACATGCTCCTCGGGAGGGCGGTCGAGGTCGCGGGATTCCGGTCGCTCGACCGGCTTCTGAAAGAGAAGTTGATCGACCCGCTCGGGATGCGGGACACGCGCTTCCTTCCGCAGGGCTCCGTGGGCGAGGAGGAAGCGGCGCGGATCGTCCCGACCGGCTGGTCGGAGGAACGGCAAAGGGAGAAGGAAGGGGAGGCGGACGACGAGAACGCTGCGGCGATGGGAGGGGTGGCGGGGCACGCGGGCGTCTTCTCCACCGCACGCGACCTTCACCTGTTTGCCCGCGAGGTCGTTCGGGCGCGCAGGGGGGAGGGGCGGGTCCTGAGCCGGCATTCTGCGATTGCGATGACCACGCGGGTCCCCGAGCCGCCCGGCTGTCCCCGGACCGCCGGCTTCGACACGCCGACCCCGGGGGAAGCGGCGCCTTCGCAGGCGGGGGCGCTGGCTCCCGCGGACGCCGTCGGCCACCTCGGCTACACCGGCTGCTCTTTGTGGATCGACCCGGAGCGCGAGACCTCCGTGGTGCTGCTGACGAACCGCGTGGCGTACGGGAGCGGCAACCGGAAACTCTCCGCGCTGCGCCCCCGGATCCACGATGCCGTGTGGAAGGGGATGGGAAGATGAAGAACGTGCACCTGATCGCGGCGTGCGGCGTCGGGATGGCGTCGCTGGCCGGGATGCTGCGGGAGAAGGGGTTCCGCGTCACCGGGTCCGACGCCAACGTCTACCCGCCGATGAGCACGCAGCTCGAAAACCTCGGCATCCGGCTCTCCTCGCCGTACGCGGCGGAGAACATCCCCGCCGACGCGGAGCTCGTCGTCGTGGGCAACGCGATCTCGTGCGGGAACCCGGAGGCGGAGGAGGCGGTCCGGCGGGGGCTTCCCATCCTGTCGATGCCGCAGGCGGTGGCGGAGCATTTCATCGGGGAGCTCGAGTCGGTCGTCGTGGCCGGGACCCACGGAAAGACGACGACCGCGTCGCTGGCCGCCTGGTCCCTTTTCGCGCTGGAGGACGATCCGTCGTTCCTCATCGGCGGAGTCCCGAAGAACTTCCCCGTGAGCTACCGGATCGGGAAGGGGCCGCGCTTCGTCATCGAGGGGGACGAGTACGACACGGCCTACTTCGACAAGGGGCCGAAGTTCCTCCACTACCGGCCGAAGGTCGTGCTGCTGACCAGCATCGAGTTCGACCACGCCGACATCTACCGGGACCTCGCGCACGTCCGGGATTCGTTCCGCCGGCTCGCCGCGATCCTTCCTCCCGACGGGCTGCTCGTCGCGTGCGCGGATTACCGCGACGTCGTCGAGGTGGCGGGGGAGGCGCGCTGCCCGGTGGTCTTCTATTCGACGAAGGACGGCGCCGCGGAGGGGACGGCCGGTCGGGAATCCTGGTCGGTGCGGGGAACGGGGGAAGCGGGAGGAATGACGGCCTTCCGGATGGAGAACTGGGAGCGGGCGCTCGATTTCCGTTTCCCGCTGCCCGGCATCCACAACGCCGCCAACGCCGCGGGTGTCGCGATCGTCCTGATGCGGCTGGGATTCCCGGCCAACCGGGTGGCATCGGCCTTCGAGCGGTTCGCCGGGGTGCGCAGACGGCAGGAAGTGGTGGGGGAATTCCGCGGCATCCTGGTGATCGACGATTTCGCCCACCACCCCACGGCGGTCCGGGAAACGGTGCGGGCGGTCCGCGGGAGGTACCCGGGTCGGCGGGTCGTCGCGGTCTTCGAGCCCCGTTCCAACACCAGCCGCCGGAAAGTGTTCCAGCGGGAGTTCACCGAGGCGCTCGCCGAGGCCGATGAGGTCGTCGTCGCGGGAGTGTTCGGGGCGGATAAAATTCCGGAAGAGGAGCGGCTGTCGCCGGAAGACGTGGCCGCAGGGCTTCAGGCGATGGGTCACCCGGCGCGGTTCATCCGGGAAGTGGACGACATCGTCGAGCACGTCGCCGGGAGCTGCAGGCCCGGCGACCTGGTCCTCCTGATGTCGAACGGCGGCTTCGGAGGCATCCAGGGGAAGCTTGCGGCCCGGCTTAATCGTTGACGTGCCACCGACGCTCTGTTAGATTCCCCGGATGCGGTGTAACCAGGCCCGAATCGCGGCGCGGTTCCTCGGCGCCGTCCTGACCCTGTCGTTTCTCCTCTCGCCCGCGACCCCGGTTGCCGCCGCCGGGTATCCCCGGCGCATCGCGGTGGCCCCCTTCGTTTCCCTCGCGAAAGAAGATATCGGATCGACGGTGGCCGTCCTTCCGCGGCTGCTGGCGTCCCGACTGATGGCGCTTGCCGGCGCGGACGTCCTCCTCCTCCCGGCGGACGGAAAATCGCCCGCGGAATCGGCGCTGGAGGCGAAGTATCCTCTCCTGCTGCAGGGCACGGTCTCGAAAGTCGGCAAGGGATACAGCATCGACGCCACGGTCACCGACCTGGCGGAGGGGAAGAGCGCGGGGGCCTTCTTCGCCTCCGCGGCGACGGAAGACGAAATCATCGCGCAGCTCGGAGCCATGTCGGGCGAGATCGCGGAGAAGGTTTTCGGCGTCCAGGGAGCGGTTCGGGCGGTGTCCCCTGCGCCGGTGGCCGCAGCGCCCGTCCTTGCGGCTCCCGTCCTCGCCCCGCAGGCGATCGGCGGCGCCTCCGGCCCCTCCCAGTCCCAGGCGGCCGCCCCCTCCGCGGCAGCCGCTCCCGCCCCGACGACGCTCGCCGGCGGCTGGGTGCCTTCTTCCATTAAAAAGGTCGGACAGTCCGACAAGATCAGCGACGAGTTGTACGGCGTCGTCACCGTCCGCAGGGACGCCGAGGGGAACGGGCTGGTGGCGGCTTACGGGAAAAACGTCATTTACATATACCAGGTGAAGGGCGAAGAAGTCCTCCCGTATACCCGGATCCGCCGGCCCTTGAGCGAACACATTCTGGCCGTCGACGCCATCGACCTGGACGGGGACGGCGAGCAGGAAATCGTCGTCACCAACCTCATCGAGGAGTCGATCCAGTCGTTCATTCTGAAAAAGAGGGGAGACCTCTACGAGGAGGTCGCGGGGAAGATCCGCTACTTCCTGGTCGTCCTGCCGGACTGGAACGGGAAGCCGACGCTGGTCGGGCAGTACCAGGGGGTGGTTTCCCCGTTCCAGGGGAAGATCGTTCCGCTTCGCTGGGACGGCAAGATCCTGGCCGCGGGGGAGGAGTTCCCCCACGAGACGAAGATCAGTCCGCTTTCGTCCGGCGCGCTCGGGCTTTCCTCCGGCCGGTTCGGAAACGAGTGGCGCCTCCTGTACACGGACGAGGAATCGTATCTCCGGGTGCTCGACTCTTCGGGGAAGAGCATCTACAAATCGCGCGCCCGGTACGGGTACGGAATGGATTCCTTCGAGTGGGGGCCTTACATAGAGATCGAAGGGCGCCGGATGCGCATCCCCTTGAGGATGCCGGCGCGCGTCATACCGGGAAGCGGGGGGGATCCCCTGGTCCTGGCGACGGAGGTAAAGAAAGGGCTGCTCGACCTTGCGGGCGGAACCTACGACTCCACGCGGCTGGCGCTGCTTCAGTGGGAGGTGGGAGAATTCCTCGAAAAAGCGGGGACCCAGGGAACGAGCCTGTTTCTGTCGGGAGCGGATTTCCTGAACATGCCTCCCTTCCCGAAAGGCGGGAAAGTCGTCGCTTCGGCGATCGAGCAGACGGGAACGGTCCTCCGCGACAAGGTCAGCCGGCTGCATATCTATCGGGTGGAATAAGGAGTAGTGCCTGCCCATGCACGGAAAAACCTTGACAAGGTATTGGGGGGATGGTATTCAGGTCGGAAAACAAAAGGGTTTTCTACATTTTCGGCGTGCGTGACGCGGGTGGTCGGGGCATAAAAGGCCCAGGAGATTAAATAAAACCGGGAGGAGGTGAGGGTAGGAGGAGGCGGATCGATTCGGACGGAGTGCTTTTCCTGCATCAGGATCAAGGGGAAGAATAGGATCTTATCTCTCAAGGAGGGGAATCATGCGGAAAGGCTGGATCGTATTGCTGGCGGCCGTCCTGGTGGTGGCGTTCGCCGCCCCGGCGATGGCGGACCTGAAGGTGACCGGGTTCTACCGTGCGAAAGCGATGCTTTCAAGCTTCTTCGACGGCTCCGGCGGGCCGAGCATCCGGACGGATGCGGCAGAGCAGACCAATGCGTACGTCGAGCATCGTGCCCGTATCAAGTTCGACGTCGGCACCGAAGTCGCAAGAGCCGTGTTCCATTTCGAAAGCGATATGACCTGGGGCGAGGGCGCTGCGCAGAACGGGGCGCGGAACGGCGGTGGAGCTCTCTCGGCCGATTCCATCCAGCTCGAGACCAAGGAAGTCTACGTGTTCTTCAAGATTCCGGATACCTCCGTCACCGCGAAGGTCGGCATGCAGTCCGTGAACGACCACTATGCCGGCATCTTCTCCAACGCCGCCGACATGGCGGGGATCTTCCTGGGCGGCCAGTTCGAGCCGGTGAAGTGGACCTTCGGCTGGGCGAAGCTGTTTGAAAACAACGCGGGCGGCGCTTCCGGCGGTTTCGAGCAGGATGATGATGTGGACCTGTACATCGCCTCCGCGAAGTTTGCCCCGGCGAAGGACATGGACCTCGGTGTGAATCTCTACTTCCTGAAGGACAACTCGGGCAGGGAAGGCGGCGCGAAGCTGGATCCAGTGCAGGGACTCGGGTCCGACATCGGCTTCACCGCCCCGCTGAACGGCTTTAAGGTTAAAGTCTATACCCCGGGTGTCAACTTCGCCATGAACGCCGGCCCGGCGAAGCTTTCGGCCTTCGCGTTCTACCAGTTCGGCACGGCCGATTCCGTGGTCCCCGGCGTGCAGGACGTCGACATCAAGGCATATCTGGCCGACATCCGCGCCGACCTGAAGCTCGGACCGGGCAAGTTCTTCGTGGAAGGCCTTTATGTGAGCGGCGGAGACGGATCCGACGCGACCAAGTATGAGTCCCCGATCACCCTCGGCGACTACCAGATCGCCGGCACGAACACCGGCGGCAACTCCGGCTTCGGCCGCACCAACATGTACTTCCTGTTCGGCGCCGATTCCGTCAACATCTCCCAGTGCCTCATCGGCTGCTCGGGCGGCGAGCTGGGAGACAGCCTCGGGAACAGCGGACGCGGCCTGTGGCACATCGCGGCCGGCTACTCCCAGGACTTCACCTCCAAGCTGCGGGGCGCGGTCAACGTCGGTATGCTCCAGGCCGTCGACACGTATAAAACCGCTGCCAACAACGTCGACACCGCGGCGGCCGGCGCCATCCGCGCTGACCGGAAAAAGGACATCGGCACCGAGTTCAACGCAAGAGTGGACTACCTGATCGGCAAGGGGCTTGACGTCAGCCTGGTCGGCGCCTACTTGATGCTGGGCGATTTCGTCCAGAACGACGCGGGCGAGCTCGAGTTCAAGGACAGCTATTACATGGGATATGCCCGCCTGAACTACAGCTTCTAAGGCTCGAAGCGGGATATCGGGTTCCGCGGAAGGCCCCCGGGGGAAACCCCGGGGGCTTTTCCTTTTCGGAATCCTCCGGTATAGTTAATGGTTTGTTGCCGTTCGGCGAAAGGGGTCGGTGCGTGTTCGAGAACCTGTCGGAAAAATTCCAGGGCGTCCTGAAGGGGCTGCGCGGCCACGGGCGCATCACGGAAGGGAATATCGAGGGGGCGCTGAACGAGGTCCGCCTCGCCCTGCTGGAAGCCGACGTAAACTACAAAGTCGTAAAGGATTTCGTCGCCGCCGTCCGGACGAAAGCGCTCGGGGTCGAGGTGCTGACCTCCCTCTCCCCAGACCAGCACTTCATCAAGATCGTCCACGACGAGATGGCGAAGATGATGGGGAGCCAGGCGCAGGACCTGAACCTTGCGCGCAAGCCTCCAGTCCCCGTCATGCTAGTGGGGCTGCAGGGGTCGGGGAAGACCACCTCTTGCGGCAAGATCGCGATGCACCTCCAGAAACGGAAGCGGACGCCGTACCTGGTCCCCGCCGACGTCTACCGCCCGGCCGCCATCGAACAACTGAAAGTTCTGGCGCGGCAGCTCGAGATCCCCTGCTTCGACTCGCGCCCCGACGCCGATCCCGTCGACATCTGCCGGGAGGCGGTGAAGTACGCGGAGCTGAACGGGTACGACACGGTGCTGCTCGACACCGCGGGACGGCTCCACATCGACGCGCCGCTCATGGAGGAGCTCGCCCGCATCAAGGCGGCGATCGACCCGGGGGACATCCTGCTGGTGGCCGACGCGATGACCGGCCAGGACGCCGTGAACGTCGCGAAGGCGTTCCACGACAAGCTTGGGCTGACCGGCGTGGTGCTGACGAAGATGGACGGCGACGCCCGCGGAGGCGCCGCGCTCTCCATCCGCGCGGTGACCGGCGCCCCGGTGAAGTTCGTCGGCGTCGGCGAGAAGCTCGACGCCATCGAGCTGTTCCACCCCGACCGGATGGCCTCGCGCATCCTCGGGATGGGCGACATCCTCACCTTCGCCGAGAAGGCGCAGGAGCAGGTCGACGAGAAGCAGGCCCGCGAGCTCCAGAAGAAGCTGCGCAAGGCCGAGTTCACCCTCGAGGATTTCCGCGACCAGCTCCTCCGGCTGCGCAAGATGGGGACGATGGAGGACATCCTCGGGATGATCCCGGGCATGGGCGGAAAGATGAAGGAATTGAAGGGGATGGCTCCCGACGAGGCCGAACTGAAGAAGACGGTGGCGATCATCGACTCGATGACGGCCCAGGAGCGGCGCAACGCGAAACTGCTGAACGGCAGCCGGCGGAAGCGGATCGCGGCGGGGAGCGGGACCACGGTGCAGGACGTGAACCGCCTGATGAAGAATTACCAGGCGGCGGAGGAGATGCTCAAGCGGATGGCGAAGGGCGGAATGAAGGGGATGGGGAGGAACCTCCCGTTTTTCCGGTAACGGTTGTGATACTGTAGCGATACCCCAATCAAGAGAGGCAGGAGGAAAGGTTCATGGCGGTGAAGATCCGGTTGTCGCGGACGGGGCGCAAGAAGATGGCCTACTACCGCGTCGTGGTCGCGGACTCGCAGATGCCCCGGGACGGGCGCTGCATCGCGTACGTCGGCACGTATGCCCCCCGGGAGAACCCGGCGAAGATCGTGATCGACGATGCGGTGACGCTCAAGTGGCTGGCGAAGGGCGCGCTCCCCACCGAGACGGTGAAGAGCCTGCTGAAGAAGACCGGCACGTGGAAGAAGTTCCTGGAGTCGAAGGCCGCATCTCCGGCGTGAGCCTGCTCGAGGTGGGCCGGGTGGCCGGCCCGCACGGGGTCCGCGGGAAGGTCCGGGTGGCGATGCATTCCGGCGACGCGGGCGGGGTGATGCAGGTCCGGCGGGTCTGGCTCTCGGGACGGGAATACGAAGTGGTCGAGGCGCAGCGCGCGGGCGGCTGCGCCGTTTTTTCGTTGAATGGCGTCGACTCCCCGGAAGCCGCGCAGGCGTTGGCCGGCGCGCGAGTTTCCGTCCTCCGGGAGGAGCTTCCCGAGCCTTCCGAGGGGGAGTTCTACTGGGTCGACGCGGTGGGGTGCGCGGTCGTGGACGAAGCGGGGCGGATCCTCGGGGAAGTGACCGGCGTCGCCCCGGGTCCGGCCCACGATTGGCTGGTCATCCGCCGGGACGGCGACGAAGCGTATCTTCCCGTCGTCGAAAAGTTTATTCGCTCGGTGGACATTCCCGCCCGGCGGATCGTCGTTTCTCCGCCCGAGGGATGGTGACGTGCGGATCGACGTGCTCACGCTCTTCCCCGGGATGTTCGAGGGGCCGCTGTCCCACAGCATCCTTGCGCGCGCGCAGGAGGCGGGGCTGCTGACGGTCGAGACGCACGACCTGAGGCGGTATGCGGAAGGGAAGCACCGGGTGACCGACGAGCCGCCCTTCGGGGGCGGCGGCGGGATGGTGATGAAGCCCGAGCCGATCTTCGCGGGGATCGAGGCGCTCGTGGAGGCCCACGGACCGGGGAGGGTGATCCTCCTCTCCCCTGCGGGAACGCGGCTGGATCCGGAAGTCGCCGAACGGCTGGCCCGGGAGGAGCACCTCCTGCTGATCTGCGGCCGGTACGAAGGGGTGGATCAGCGGGTGGCCGACCACCTCGCGGACGAGGAGATCTCCATCGGGGATTACGTCCTTTCCGGGGGCGAGCTGCCGGCGATGGTGCTGATCGACGCGGTTGCCCGCTTCCTTCCGGGAGTCCTCGGGGACCCGGACGCCCCCCGCAAGGACTCGTTCTCGTCCGGGATTCTGGAAGCGCCCCATTACACCCGCCCGCGCGATTTCCGCGGGTGGACGGTCCCCGAGGTGCTGCTGTCCGGCGACCACGGCGCCGTCGATGCCTGGCGGAGGGAGGAAGCGGAGCGCCGGACCTCCCGGATCCGCCCGGACTTGCTGGAGAAGGGGCGCTCAAAGAAAAGTTGACAGGACCGAGGCGGGTGGAATAAATTACAAGGCTTGTTCGACACCGGCAACCGCAGGGATCAAGGAAAGGATACGGCCATGACGCTTCTCCAGGATGTAGAGGCTGCGCAGCTGCGCAAGGACCTCCCGAAATTCAACGTGGGGGACACCGTCCGGGTCTTCTCGCGGATCAAGGAAGGCGAGAAGGAGCGCGTCCAGTACTTCGAGGGGATCGTCATCGGTTTCCACCGCAACGGCATCGCGACCACCTTCAAGGTCCGCAAGGAGTCGTACGGCGTGGGCGTGGAGCGCACCTACCCGATCCACTCCCCCCTGCTCGAGAAGATCGAGGTGAAGAAGCGGGGCGACGTCCGCCGCGCCAAGCTGTTCTACCTGCGCGAGGTGTCCGGCAAGAAGGCCCGCATCCGCGAGAAGAAGGACTGGCTCTCCAAGAAGGGCGTCGTCGTCCCCTCGGAGGGTGTGGCGGAGGGGCCGGAAACGGCGGCCCCGGCGGAGACTCCTCCCCAGGAGTAGTCCCGTTCCTCTCATCGACTTCGAGGTGTCCGCGCGGGCCAGGGGATTCCTGGCCCCCGCGGGCGTCGACGAGGCCGGAAGGGGCCCCTTGGCGGGCCCGGTCGTCGCGGCGGCGGTCGTCCTGCCGCCGGGTTACCATCACCCCGACATCCGCGATTCGAAGAAGCTGACCCCCGCGCAGCGCGAGCGCGTCTTTCCCGTGATCGGCCGCGACGCGGTCTCCCTCGCCGTCGGGCTGGCGAGCGTCGAGGAGATCGACGGGATCAACATCCTCCAGGCCTCCCTGCTCGCCATGCGGCGCGCCGTGGAGGCGCTCCCGGCCCTTCCCGATTTCCTGTACGTCGACGGGAACCGGCGGATTCCCTGCGGGATCGCCCAGGAAACGCTGATCGGAGGGGACGGCCGGTGCCTTTCCATCGCCGCGGCGTCCATCGTGGCGAAGGTGACGCGCGACCGGATGATGATGGAACTCGACGAAGTCTACCCGGGCTACGGCTTCGCCGTCCACAAGGGGTACCCGACGCCCGACCATCTGGAGGCGATCCGGCGGCTGGGCCCCTGCCCGATCCACCGGCGCACCTTCCGGGGAGTCCTGCCGTGACGCTGCCGCCGGAGGAGCGCCGCGCCGGGGGGCTGGCGGCAGAGGAGCAGGCGTGCCGGCATCTCGAGCGGGAAGGATTCGCGGTGCTGGAGAGGAACTTCCGTTCGCCGGCAGGAGAGATCGACATCGTGGCCCGGCGGGGGGAGCTGCTGGTCTTCGTCGAGGTCCGCTCCCGGGAGACCGCGTCGTTCGGCTCGCCGGAGGAGACGGTGGGGCGGGAGAAACGGCTTCGCGTCGTCTCCGCCGCCCGGCGCTACCTGTCGCGCACGTCCCCGGATACGTGGCGCGAGGCCCGGTTCGACGTCATCGCGGTAGAGGGGAGCGGCGCCGCGGCGGTCCTTCGTCATTACCCCGCGGCGTTCGACGCGAAGGGGAAGATCCTCTAAGTCCGGTTAACATGGCAATTCAAGGACGACCTCCATGCCGCCTCCAGGGATATTGGAAGCATGGACCGTTCCCCCGTGCAACTTGACAACGCGCTGGGTTATCGCCAGACCGATCCCCGTCCCGCCGCTCTTTCTGTCCCTTGCGTCGGTCACCCTGTAGAACGGCTCGAAAAGCTTGTTCAGCGATTCCTCCGGAACACCCGGTCCGTGGTCCCGTACGGAAATCCGCGCCACCTGTCCCGAAACCCCCTCTGATCGGGAAAGGGCTACTTCCACGTCGGTGCCTGTGGCCGTGAACCGCACCCCGTTCCGCACCACGTTCTCGATCGCCCGCCGGAGCAGCTCGTAGACTCCCGGCACGACCACCGGTTCGTCCTGCGTGACGCGGACCCTCCTGTTCACAACCCCCGCCTCGAACTCCGCGTCCTGGACGATTTCCCGGACGAGAGCCTGAAGGTCCACCTGGACCCTCTCGATTCCCCGGGCATCGCTTTCCATCAAGGACAGGGTAAGCAGTTCGCCGATCAGGTCGTTCAGCCGCCCGGCTTCCCGCTCCATCCGGTCCAGAGATCCCTGCGCCTCGGGACCGGCTTTCCGGCGGGCAAGCCCCAAGGCCACGTTGATGCGCGCCAACGGAGAGCGAAGCTCGTGGGAGATGTCCCGCAGGAGGCGCCGCTGCGACTCAAGCAGGCCGCCGATCCGCTCCGCCATTCTGTCGATGTCCCGTCCAAGTTCGCCGGTCTCGTCCCGGGTCCCTTGCAGGGCCGGGCCGACCCGGACGGACAAGTCGCCGCCCGCCAGTTGCTGCGTCGCGTAGCGCAATTTCCGCACGGGAGCGCTCAACGAGCGGGCCAGAAGGAAGGAGATGAGGCCGGTGACCAGGAAAGCCGCTCCGAGGCGCAACGTCAGCCCGTACGGATTGAAGAACATCTCCAGGGGCGGCGGAGGGGGGACGATCGCCACCAGGACATAGCCGTTTCCCAAAGGCATGGCGATCAACGGCGGACCGTGCGGTCCTTTCTGCACCTGCCGCTGTCCGGTTACGGCCGTCTTCGCAGCGAGCTGCTGCGCAGGAAGCGGAGCATCCCGGCCCGAGAGAGGACCTTCCGAATTCCGAAACAGGACTGCCGGCGGTTCCTCCATCCGTTCCTGGCTGCGTTCGATCTCCTGCAGGGCGGCGATGCCCCCGGTCCGGTACGCCTCCAGCATCTCCCTTCCGATCCGGGCCAAACGTTTTTCGTGCGGCGCGAATACGATCCGTTGCGGGTCGGTGGTAAGCGCCAGCGCCAGCAGGAGGACGCTGATGAGGACGGTCGCCCCAAGGAAACTTGCGAATATGCGGAAGAACAGGGTCCGCATCGCGTCACTTCAAGCCTTATCGCCCCGGCCGGGCGTCCGTACGTACATATAACCGACTCCCCGGATGTTCTTGATCCGCTCCGTTTCGCCGACCCGGTGTCCGAGCTTCCGTCGCAGGCTGCTCAAATGCACGTCTACGCTCCGGTCGTAGGCGGAGAGCTTTCGCCCGAGCGCGCTCCTGGAAAGATCCTCCCTCGACACCACCGCTCCTGCGGAACGGAGCAGCGCCTCCAGAAGAGAGAACTCGACGGACGTCAGTTCCACGACTTCTCCGGCCCGCCGGACCATCCGTGTTTGAGGCGAAAGTTCCACATCCCCGACCCGCAGGCATTCCGGCCGGTCGGTCGGTTCCGGCGCGACCGCGGGCGCTGCCGCACGGCGCATCACGGCGCGAATCCGGGCGACGAGCTCCCGCGGATTGAACGGCTTGGGAAGGTAATCGTCCGCCCCCATCTCCAGCCCGACGATCCGGTCCACGTCGTCTCCCCGCGCGGTCAGCATAAGCACCGGGACCTTCGAACGC
>JBFLWB010000149.1 GCA_040758155.1 Thermodesulfobacteriota bacterium | reverse complement strand
GCAGCTCTTCCTCCCCGTGCGCGTCCCGCCGCCGGAAGGCGCCTCCCTCTTCTACGAGCCGGCGCTGCTCGGGATGGGGACGGTCTATTACGCCAACGCGAAGGTCGGCGTCTCCGCGAAGGCGGATGTCCGCCTGCTGGCCGATTTCTCCGAAGGCCCCGCGAAGGTGGATTGGAACGAGGCGCGGGAGATGGAGCTTGCGGACGTCGACCTCGAGAAGTTCCCGCACGCGCCCGACGCCTCGTTCGGCGAGCCGCCGGCGGATGCGGCCTCGGCGAAGAGCTACCCCGCATGGGGCAACGCCTTCAAGGAATGGATCTACAGGAACCGGAAGCTCGATCTGCTGAAGAGCCCGGGCACGGGGCTCTTGTCCGGGCCCGGGGAGACGGAGCGGGAGTTCCGCATCCGGCTGCAGCAGGCCGCCCGCGAGAAACGGGACGGGCAGGTCGAGCGGCTGCGGCAGAAGTACGCTCCGAAGATCGCCGCGCTCGAGGACCGGATCCGGCGCGCGGGGCAGGCCGTGGAGCGGGAAAAGGCCGAGGCGGGGCAGCAGAAGATCCAGACCGCCATCTCCTTCGGCGCCGCCGTCCTCACCGCGCTGACGGGCCGGAAGAAGCTGAGCCAGTCCGCGCTCGGCCGGGCCGCGACCACCGCCCGCGGGGCGGGAAGGACGCTGAAGGAGGCGCAGGACGTGGCGCGGGCAGAGGAGAACGTCCAGGCGCTGCAGCGGCAGCTCGAGGAGCTGAAAAGCCTCATGGAGCAGGAGGCGGCGGAGGTCTCGGCGGGCGCCGACCCGGTCTCGGAAGCGCTGGAGAAGTGCGAGGTCCGCCCGAAGAAGGCCGACATCTCGGTGTCGCTCGTGTCGCTGGCCTGGTTCCCGTACTGGAAGGACGCCCGGGGAGGGAACTTCCCGGCCCGCTGAGGTATACTGCGTTATCGCATTGACCGAGCCGATATCCATATCCAAAGGGGGGAATGCGCATGAAGGGTTTCCGGGCTGTTTCGATCGTCGTCTTGCTTGTCCCGGCATTCCTCGTCGCGGGGTGGGGAGTCTCGCCCGCCTGGAGCGACGAGAAGTTCCCGACCCGCCAGCTCACCTACATGGTCTGCTTCGATCCCGGCGGCCAGTCCGACCGGGAAGCGCGCAGGCAGCAGCCGGTCCTCGAAAAGGAATTCGGCCAGAACGTCGTCATCGATTACAAGGTCGGCGGCGGCGGGGCGCTGGGGTGGAGAGAGCTCGTGAAGACGAAGCCCGACGGCTACACCTTCGCCGGCTTCAACATCCCCCACGTCATCCTCCAGCCGCTGCAGCAGGACGTCGGGTACAAGACCGAGCAGATCAATCCCGTGTTCATCTTCCACAGCACCCCGCTTGCGCTTGCGGTCCCGCTGAACAGCCCCTACAAGACCGCGAAGGAGCTGATCGAGTTCGCGAAGAAGAACCCCGGCGTGGTGACCATCGGCGGCTCGGGCTCCTTCTCCGGCTACCACATGGCCGTGCTGCGGCTCGAGAAGCTGACCGGGACGAAGATCACCTACGTCCCGTTCACCGGCTCCGCCCCGCAGATGACCGCCTTCCTCGGCGGGCACCTCACGGCGATCATGGCCGCCTCCGACGACGTCACCCGCTTCCGCGACAAGATGAAGGTGCTGGGCTTCGCCACCGAGAAGCCGTTCTTCAAGTTCCCCGAGGACCCGACGCTGCGGAGCCAGGGAATCGACCTGGTCGAAAGCGTCGACCGCGGCGTCGCCGTCCCGCCGGGCACCCCGCCCGCCGTGATCAAGAGGATCGAGGCGGCGTTCATGGCCAACGCGAAGTCCAAGGAGTTCCAGGAAGAGCAGATGAAGGGCGGGTTCATTCCGCTGGCCATGGGCCACGAGGAGGCGAAGGCCTACCTGAAGGCCAAGACGGCGGTCTATACCGAGCTCGCCTCGGAAATCAAGAAGAAGTGAAAAGCCAGAAGAAGAACGACATCGTCGCCGGCATCGTCATCGCGCTGCTCGGGGCGGTGGTCGTCTACGCGGCGTCGCAGATCCGGGGGGACATCGAGGAGCGGCTGCCCCCCCGGACGCTCCCCTACATCGTCGGCTTCCTGACGCTGGGCGGCGGCGCCGGCCTCGTCCTGAAATCGCTCCGCGCCGGGACGCATGATGCGGAGGTCCACTGGCCCGACCGGTCCGGCTTCGCCCGGATCGGGGTGAACCTCCTCCTGCTGGCCCTCTTCGTCATCCTGATCAACATCGCCGGGATGCCCGTCGCCACCTTCCTGTACGTCGCGGCGGCGGTCTGGTACCTCGACCGGCGGCGGGTCGTCGGGGCGCTGGTCGCGGGCGCGGCTTCCTCCCTGGTCGTCTACTTCCTCTTCATGAAATTCCTGGAGCTCCCGCTTCCCATGGGATTCCTGGAGCGGTAGGGGCAAGGATGGGATTCTCCCTCGACTTCCTGCTGCAGGGGTTCGCCACGGCGTTCTCGGCGGCGAACCTCTTCTGGGCGTTCGTCGGCTGCCTCATCGGCACGATGATCGGCGTGCTGCCGGGCATCGGCCCCTCGGCGGGAATCGCGATCCTGCTCCCTATCACCACCATGATCCCGCCGACCTCCGGGATCATCATGATGGCGGCCATCTACTACGGGGCCATGTACGGCGGCTCCACGACCGCCATCGTGGTCAACATCCCCGGCGAAGCTTCCTCGGTTCCCACCGCGATCGACGGCTACGAGATGGCCAAGCAGGGGCGGGCGGGCCCGGCGCTGGGGATCTGCGCCATCGCGTCGTTCGTCGCGGGGACCTTGGGCATCGTGGGGCTCACCCTGTTCGCGCCGATGCTGTCGAAAGTGGCGCTCGCCTTCGGTCCGCCCGAGTACTTCGCCCTGATGTTCATGTCGCTGAGCCTGATCATCAGCCTTTCGGGACGCGCGCTCCTCAAGGGGATCGTCGCGATGTCGCTGGGGCTACTGTCCTCGCTGATCGGGCAGAATCCCCTGACGGGGGCGGCCCGGCTGACCTTCGGCTCGGTGGACCTCATGGCCGGGCTGAACTTCATCAGCATCATCGTCGGGCTGTTCGCCATCAGCGAGGTCCTGATCAACGTCGAGCACGCCGCCGCCAGGATCTACGAGACGAAGATCAAGGGCTGGATGCCGACATGGGACGACATCCGCCAGAGCACGGGCGCCATGCTCCGCTCGTCCGGGATCGGCTTCTTCCTGGGGCTGCTCCCAGGCTGCTCCCCGGCTGTGACGACCTTCATCGCCTACGACGTGGAAAAGCGGGTCTCGAAGACTCCCGAGAGGTTCGGCAAGGGCGCCATCGAGGGAGTGGCGGCCCCGGAGGCGGCGAACAACGCCACTTCCACCAGCGGCTTCGTCCCGCTCTTCGCCTTCGGCCTGCCGACGGGCCCGCCGCTGGCCGTGCTCCTGGGCGGCCTCATGATGTACGGACTCCAGCCCGGGCCGATGCTCTTCCAGCAGAACCCGCAATTCGTATGGGCGGTCATCGCCAGCATGTACATCGGGAACGTGATCCTGCTCTTCCTCAACCTGCCGCTGGTCGGCTGGTGGGCGCGGATCGCCCTCATCCCGTTCCCGATCCTGGGCCCGCTCATCGCGCTCTTCTGCATCATCGGCGCCTACGGCATCCGGTTCATGGTCTTCGACGTGTGGGTGGCGCTCATCTTCGGGGCGATCGGCTACCTGATGCGGAAGCTCGGCTTCCCCGTCGCTCCCATGGTGCTGGCGACCGTCCTCGCGCCGATGCTCGAGACCTCCCTGCAGCAGTCGCTGCTGCTGTCCCAGGGATCCTGGAAGATCTTCTTCACCCGGCCGATCGCGCTGGCCTTCATGCTGCTCGCCTTCCTGTCGATCCTGCGCGGAATGTACGTCCAGTTCAAGACCCACGCACCCGAAGTGGCGCTGGACGACGCCGACGAATGAACGGCGCGCTGGCGGTCCTGGCAGCCGTCGCGGGGATCTCCGTCTACCCGGTCGTGCTTTACAACCGGCTGGTCAAGCTGCGGAACCTTTCCCGCTCCTCCTGGTCCGACATCGACGTCCTGCTGAAGAAGCGGCACGACCTGGTGGGAAACCTGGTCGAGACCGTGAAGGGGTACGCCGGCTACGAGAAGTCCGTCCTCCAGGGCGTGACGGAGGCGCGGGCTCGGGCGATGCTGGCGGAAGGGCCCGCCGGAAAGGGGAAGGAGGAGGCCGCGCTGCGTGAAGCGCTGCCTTCCCTCTTCGCCGTGGCGGAAAGCTACCCCGACCTCAAGGCGAGCGGAGGTTATCTCGAGCTGCAGAAGCAGCTCGCGGAGATCGAGAACGGCATCGAGTACGCGCGGCGGTATTACAACGCGGTGGTCCGCGACTACTCGACCGCCATGGAGACGTTCCCCGCGAACCTGTTCGCGCGCCCCTTCGGCTTCCGGCCCGCGGAATACTTCCAGCTCGACGCTCCGGCGGAGCGAAACCGCACCGATGTCCGCCTCTCCTGCCTCGCGCTGCTCCTCCTTGCGGCCCTCCTCCCCGGCGCTGCGCGGGCGGAGGACTTCACCATCCGGTCGTTCCGCGCCGCGATCGAGGTTCGCGCCGACGCCTCCCTGCGGATCGTGGAGACCATCGAGGCGGAATTCCACCGGCCGAGGCACGGGATCTTCCGGGACATCCCGTTCCGCTATGTGGACGAGCTCGGGAAGAAGACCGTGACGCCGGTGCGGATCGACTCGGTGAAGGACGCGTCCGGAGAGGCGTGGAACCACCGGTCCGAACGAAGCGGCGGCGTGATCCGGGTCCGGATCGGCGATCCGGACCGGTTCGTGAACGGCCGGCAGGTCTACGTCATCGCCTACACGGTGGAGAACGCGATCCTCTTCTTCCCGGACCACGACGAGCTGTACTGGAACGTGACGGGGAACGGCTGGCCCGTGCCGATCGAGGCGGCCTCCGCCGCCGTCACGGTCGCCGCGGTCGGGAAGCCTCTCGCCGTGCGGACCCTCTGTTACACCGGCCCCGCCGGCTCCCGGGAAAGCGCGTGCACGGCCACCGGCGCGGAAAGCGGCGCGGCCTTCTCCTCCACCCGGCCGTTCGGCCCCGGGGAAGGGCTGACGATCGTGGCGGGATGGGAGAAAGGGATCGTCCGGATGCCGTCCGGCTGGAAGGCGTCCCTCTACCGGCTCGACCTTGCAAGGTACTGGCCGTTCCTCATCCCCCTGCTCGCCTTCGTCTACATGTTCTCCCTCTGGTATCGGAAGGGGAAGGACCCTTCCACGGGGAACCCGCTCGTGGTCGCCTACACGCCGCCGGAGGCGAACGGCCGCCCGCTCATGCCCGCTGAGATCGGCGCGCTCATCGACGAGCGGCTCGATCCGAGGGACATTTCCGCGTCGGTGGTCGACCTCGCGGTGAAAGGGTACATCAAGATCGAGGAGCGGAAGACGGAGGGGCTGCTCCTCGACAAGACGGATTACGCGCTGAAGAAGGCGAAGGAGCCGGACGGGGGGCTTTCATCGTTCGAATCTCTCCTGCTCGACGGGATCTTCCGGGGACGCGGCCCCGAGGCGAAGGTCTCCGACCTGAAGCTGTCGTTCTACAAGAACCTCGAGCCGCTGAGAAACGCCGCGTTCAGGGAACTGCAGGGGATGAAGTGCTTCGGGGCGGATCCGTCGAACGTCACGGGCCGGTATGTCCTGATCGCGTTCCTCGTGCTGTTCTTCGGCACCGGTGTCGCGTACGCGTTCCGCGTGCTCCTGGGAGACACGTTCTCCCTCGTCCCCGTCGCCACGGCCCTCTCCGGCGTCGTGATCCTGGTCTTCGCCCCCTTCATGCCCGTCAAGACGCTGAAGGGGGTAAAGCTGCTGGGCAGGATCAAGGGGTTCGAGGAGTTCCTCCTGCGGGCCGAGAAGGACCGGCTGGAGCGGATGAACGACCCGAACCTCTTCGAGAAATACCTCCCCTACGCGATCGCCCTCGATGTATCCGACCGGTGGGCCGATGCCTTCGAGGAGATCGCCCAGGAGCCGCCCCGGTGGTACGCCTCCGCGGACGGCCCCGCTTCCTTCCGGCCCGCGGTCTTCCACCGTTCGCTCGACACCGCGCTGTCCGGGATATCGACCGCGATGCATTCCGCACCCCGGAGCAGCGGAAGCGGATTCTCGGGCGGCGGGAGCTCCGGCGGAGGAGGAGGCGGGGGAGGCGGCGGGAGCTGGTAACGGAGTTGTTTCTTCTCCTCCTCGGTTATCTCAAAATCGTTATCCATAATACATAACCGTTACTATTTTCCGCTAAAAGTAAGGAAGCGACCCACCTGCCTGCGTACCCCCTTTCAGGTTTTATTTTCAATAAAACCTTTAAAAATTATTCCTGTTATCTATAATAAAACCAACACATCGCTCGAATTATTAAATGGATCCGCACAATTCGGTGATTGGCATTGGTTTTGCTCTTTTCCCTAACGCATCGCCAGGCCGTCCATCTTTTCATACCGGCAGTTCTTCTTGGGACAGTTTTCCGCCGACGCCGGGGCACGACGCCGCAGGCCTGCCCGGGAAACCGCCGGGTGAAAAGGAAGTGCGGCCGGCGAAATTTTTTCATTGGGGGTACTACGCATGAGCTGTTCCACCCCGAACCGGACCGTCTGGATCGCATCGTTCCTGATCGCCCTGTTCGCCGCAACCGTGTTCATCGCATCGGATGCAGAAGCGCAGTCCTCGTACTTCTCCTCCAGAGGATGCGTCTCCTGCCATCCCTCGCCGACGCCGGCGACATGCAACGGCTGCCACCGCCACGGAGCGAACGGCGGCCTGAGCGCGACGACGAACAAGACAACCTATGCGCCCGGAGAAACGGTCACGGTGACCCTCACCGCATCGGGCAGCAGAACCGGCTGGATCCGGGCAATCCTTTACAGAGACAACGTCGAGGTGGCCCGCAGCACCGGGGATGCGACCGGCGGAATGGGCGGGGGAGCGGGATACCCGATCACCTTCAACACGCCCGCGCCGACCACGCCCGGAACCTACAGCTACGTCGCCGCATGGTTCGGGAACACGGCGAACAGCGGCTCGACCCACGGGGAAGTCCGCGCAGCCGCCAGGAGCATCACGGTGTCGGCGCCGATCCCGACGGACACCACCCCGCCGACGGTGAGCTCCACCGGTCCGGCGAACAGCGCGACGAACATCAACCCCGCGACCGCGGTGACCGCCACCTTCAGCGAAGCGGTTTCCGGCGTCAGCGGCACGACCTTCTACCTGAGGGCGGCCGGCAGCGCCACGAACGTTCCGGCGACGGTGTCGCTCAACGCCGCGGGGACCACGGCGACGCTCCAGCCGTCCGGCGCCCTCGCTTACAGCACCACCTACACGGCGACGGTCACCACCGGCGTCCGGGACGCCGCGAGCAACGCGATGGCGGCGAACTACTCCTGGTCGTTCACCACCGGGGTCGCACCGGACACCACGGCTCCGACCGTCACCTCCATGAACCCGGCGGCCAACGCGACCAACGTCGCGGTCAACGCCTCCATCAGCGCGACGTTCAGCGAAAACATCCTCCCGTCCTCGGCGACGACCTCCAGCTTCACCGTGGCCGGGGTGACCGGAACGGTCAGCGTCAGCGGCGCCACGGCGACGTTCACCCCGTCCGCACCGCTGGCCTACGCCACCACCTACACGGCGACGCTCACGACGGGCATCCGGGACCTCGCGTCGAATTCCCTGGCGGCGAGCCGCTCCTGGACGTTCGCCACCGGCGCCGCGCCCGACACCGCCGCTCCGGCGGTCTCGTCCACCGCGCCGGTTTCCAACGCGACGGCGGTCCCCGTTTCCTCCGCCGTCACGGCCACCTTCAGTGAGGCGATGAACGCCTCCACGATCACCACGGCGAACTTCCGCCTGGCGCAGGGTGCGGTCAACGTTCCGGGCACCGTAACCCTGGCGGGGAACGGCACCACGGCAACCTTCCAGCCCAGCGCTCCGCTGGCCTTTAACACCGTATACACGGCGACGGTCACCACCGGCGTCCGGGACCTGGCCGGCAACGCCATGGCGGCGAACCGCACCTGGTCCTTCACCACCGGCACGGCTCCGGACACGACGGCTCCCTCGGTCGTGAGCGTTTCCCCGGCCGCCAACGCCGCGGGCGTCTCGGTGAACTCGGCCCTCACGGCGAACTTCTCCGAGGCGGTCAACCCCCTGACGGTCACCGGCGCGACGTTCACGCTCCGGAACGGCTCGGCGCCGGTCGCCGGGTCGGTCTCCGCCTCCGGCGGGGCCGCCACGTTCCAGCCGAGCGCCCCGCTCGCGAACGGGACCACCTATACCGCAACCCTCACCATCGGGATCAAGGACCCGGCGGGGAACGCCCTGGCGTCCCCCTACTCCTGGTCCTTCACCACCGGCGCGGCGGCGGACACCACGCCTCCGGCAGTGGCCGGCACCTCCCCCGCGGGGAACGCGACCAACGTTCCCGTCGGGTCGGCGGTCACGGCGACGTTCAGCGAGGCGCTCGACGCCTCCACCGTCACCACGGCGACCTTCACGCTGAAGGACAACACGGCCGCCGCGGTGGCCGGCACGGTGACGGTCTCCGGGACCACGGTCACCTTCGCGCACTCGGCACTCGCCGCGGGCACCCGGTACACGGCGCTGCTCACGACGGGGATCAAGGACGCGGCGGGCAACGCCATGGCCCAGGAGCACTCCTGGTCCTTCACGACCGCCTCGGCGGTCCAGCCCGGCGACGGCGATGACGACGATGACGACCGCGACGGCGACGGCTCCGGCGACGACGATGACGACGATCCGGACGACGACCGGAGAGGCTCGGTTCGCGACCACCGGCATCACAGAAGGATCCGCGTCGACGCCTCCGAGAACGATCGCGGCTACCTGAGAGGAATGAGGGCGGTGCTGGAATCCGCCCCCGAGATCAACCAGACGGGCAAGCCGGCCGGGTATGATTTCCCGTACGGCCTCGTGGAATACAATGTGGAAGGGATCGCGGACGGCTCGACCGTCCGGGTGAAGCTGACCTTCCCGGAAAACCTGCCGGAAGGCAGCAAGGTGTACCGCGTGGACTCCGCCGGCTACACCGAGTACCTTGGAGCCACGATCAGCGGCAACACCGTCACCCTGTCGCTCACGGACGGCGGTGACGGGGATCGGGACCTCTCGATGAACGGCGTCATCGCCGACCCGGTGGGCGTCGCGGTCCCCACGGCTGCCACGCCGGAAAGCTCTTCGGGCTGCTCCGTCGCCGGCGGCGGCGACCCGACCGACTTCTCGGGCGTGTACGGCGCGCTGATGTTCGCGGGGATGATCTTCCTCCTCCGCGGGCGCGCCAGGGGCAAGGCGTCCGTGAAATAATCCCCTTCCCCTGAAAAGGGGGCGGGACACGAAGGGCCGGTCCGCCGATGGCGGGCCGGCCCTTTCCTTTTTCGAACGGCATGGGGCCGAAATACCACCGAATCGCCATCCGGTTTACCCGCATCGAAATTCGTACAGGTTTATTTGCATCAATTCTCCGACAGGTTTATCGGCATCCATTCTCAAATCTCCGAGAGGGGGGAAGGACCATGAGAAGACGCGAATTCCTGAAATCGGCCTTTGCCGGAGCCGGACTGCTGCTCGCCGCGACGCCGGGAGCGAAAGCCGCAGACCCGTCCGCCGGCAACCCGACCGACGGAACGCCGATGCAGTTCATCCCCAAGAAGGCCGCGGACCCGCAGGCTGCGGAAAACGACATCGCGAAGTATCCCAAATGCCCCTATTGCGGGATGGACCGGAGGCAGTACCACCATTCCCGTATGCTGGTGCACTACTCGGACGACCTGGCGGACGGCACGTGCTCCCTCCATTGCGCGGCGATCAGCCTGTCGATCAACGTCGACCGGGGTCCGAAGGCGATCTACGTCGCCGACAACGGATCCGCCGCCGATCCCAAGCCGCTGATCGAGGCGGGAAACGCGGTCTTCCTCGTCGGCAGCTCCCTGAAGGGCGTGATGACGGCGCGCAGCAAGGTGGCGTACGGCACCGAAGCGGCGGCGAAGGCGTCGCAGGCGGCCAACGGCGGCGAGCTGGCGGAGTTCGACAAGGTGCTGCTCGCGGCGTATGCCGACATGGCGCAGGACGTCGCCATGATCCGGAAGCGGCGCGCGGAACGGATGAAGATGCAGCACCAACACCGGGAGCACGATCACAAGTGAGGCGGCTCGCGGCGGGACTGGCCGTCGCGGCGCTCCTGTCCGCGGCGGCCTGGGCATCCGACGGGAAGCCGGTGAAGCCGAAGGCCGGGGACAAGTGCCCCGTCTGCGGAATGTTCGTGTCGAAATACCCCGATTTCCTCGCCGAATCGATCCATCGGGACGGAAGCTACGCCGTATTCGACGGGGCGAAGGACCTGTTCAAGTATCTCCGGAATCCGGGGACGTTCGCGCCGGGCCGCCGTCCTTCGGACATCGTCGCGATCTACGTCACCGACTACTATTCGCTGGCGCTGATCGACGGGAAGCGCGCCCTCTACGTCGTCGGCAGCGACGTCTACGGCCCCATGGGCAGGGAACCGATCCCCTTCGCCGCCGAGAAGGAGGCGAGGGAGTTCCTGGCCGACCACAAGGGGAAGCGCATCCTGCGGTTCGAGGAAGTCACCGCGGATGTCCTGAAGGGGCTGGATTGAAAGGCCGCGGCCGGGTCGGGCGGTTCCTGGCGCTGGCCGCGCTCCTCGCGGCGCTTTGCCTGCTGGCGGGGATCGACGCCGCCCGGCGGCGGGCCGAAGCCGATGAGCGCTTCGCCGCGAACCGCGCGCTGGCGGGCCGGATCGGGTTCACCGATCCCTGCCTCTCCACGGACGCCCGCTACACCCGGCATCCGTCGCTCGCGGACCTCCACAGCCCGTTCCAGGAATCCCCCCTCGCCCTGGAGCATTATCCTTCGGGATCGCTGGTGCTCCCGCCGGCGCACCTGGGGATGGCGCGATGACTTCCGGGCCGCGCAGGCATCTCCGCATCTTCGCATTCACGGCCGGCGCGCTCCGCCGCCGATGGCGGAGGAATCTCGTCCTCGCCGTGGTGTATGCGGCGATGATCTTCTTCACGGCCACGGTCGTCTTCCTGTCGCAGGCGCTGGAGCGGGCGGCGAAGGAGGCCCTGCGGGACGCACCCGAGATCACGGTGCAGCGGCTGATCGCAGGCAGGAACGCCCCGGTCTCCGCGGACTCCGCGGCGGCCCTCTCGGGGATCGTCGGCGTCCGGGAGGCGCGGCCTCGCCTGTGGGCATACCATGACGATCCGGCCGCGGGCGGGCTGCTGCTTTTGCGGGTCCCGGAGGACGGCCGACTCCGGGGGCACGATGCGGCCGCCGGCGCGGACCTGACCCGGCGCCTCGGGATCCCGGCCGGCGGAACGATAGTTCTCCGCGCCCCCTCGGGAGAACCGGTCGCCCTCCGCGTCGCGGAAACGGCGGTGACGGGATCGCCGCTGGGATCCGCCGCGCTGGTCGAGGTTTCCGAAACCGCTTTCCGCGAAATCACGGGGATGCCCGAAGGGACGGCCACGGACCTGGCGCTGCGCGTCCGCAACCGGAAGGAGGTGCCCACCGTCGCGGCCAAGATCGGCCTTCGCCACCCGGCCGCGCGCCCCGTCCTGCGGGACGAGCTGGTCCGGACGTACGGCTACGTGTTCAACCGGCGCTCGGGCGTGATCGTCGCCGTCCTCCTGCTCCCCCTCCTCGCCTTCGTGCTGTTCGCCTGGGACAAGGCTTCGGGCCTCGACCCATCGGAGCGGCGGGAAATCGGGATCATGAAGGCGGTCGGGTGGGAAACCTCGGACATCCTCCTGCTCAAGTCCTACGAAGCGATCGCGGTCTCGATCGCCTCGTTCGCCGCGGGGACCGGGCTGGCCGCCGTCGCCGCGTCTCTGCCCCACCCGCCGGCCGTGCTCCAGGCGCTGCTCGGCTGGTCCACGCTGTACCCGCCGTTCCGCGGACCGGCCGTCCCGGACGCGTACCAGGTCGCCACCCTCTTCTTCCTGTCGGTGTTCCCGTACCTCGTCGTGACGGTGATCCCGGCATGGAGGGCGGCGACGACGGATCCCGACCTTGTCATGAGGGGCTGAAAATCGTGATCGAGCTGCGGGACGTCACCAAGATCTTCAACGCGGGCAGGCCCAACGAGTTCGCCGCCGTGCGGAGCGCCAGCCTCACGGTGGAGGCACGCGGAGCCACCGCGCTCACCGGTCCCAGCGGATCGGGGAAGACGACGCTCCTCGGGCTCATCGGCTGCATGGCGCGGCCGACGTCCGGGCGCATCTCCTTCCGGGGAGAGGTGGTTTCCGGGCTTCCCGAGCGTTTCCTCACGGAGTTTCGCCGCCGCACGTTCGGATTCGTTTTCCAGCAGTTCCACCTGATCCGCGGGCTCTCCGCGCGCGAGAACGTGATGCTGCCCGCATACCCGCTCGGGGAGCCGCTGCGAAAGGTCCGGGCGGAGGCCGACCGGCTGCTCGAGCGGCTGGGGATCGGGGCGAAGGCGGACGCGGGGGTGGAATGGCTGTCCGGGGGGGAGGCGCAGCGCGTGGCGATCGCCCGCGCGCTCATCAACAATCCCCCGGTGATCATCGCCGACGAGCCGACCGCCCACCTGGACACCGCGCTGTCGCTGGAATTCATCGAGGTCATGCGCGGCATCCGGGAGGAAGGGCGCACGCTCATCGTCGCGAGCCACGACCCCCTCGTGTACGAATCGGACCTGATCGACCGCGTCGTCCGCGTGCGGGACGGCCGCGTGGCGGAAGCGCCGGACCGGCCGTGATCCTCCACCCGCCGATCCTGGCCCTCCTGGCGGGCGCCCTGCTCGGCGGTTTCCTCCTGCTCTTCGCCTCCCGGCACGCGATCCGGATCCTGCGCCGCTGGGACCTCGACAGCGGCAGCGAGCTGCAGCTCGAGCTGGAGCGCAGGACCTGCCTCGTGTCGACCGTCGTGGCGTACGCATGCGCCTTCCAGGCGGCTTCGCTGTTCCTGTTCGTCTACACCGCGGACGACCTCGCCGCGCTCTTCGTCGGGGCGATGTGCGCCGCCGGGACGCTTCACGCGAATCCCTACGGCTACCCGGCGCTGGGGCTGAAAGCCGCCGGCGCCGTGCTTTCGGGCGTCTGGCTGGTCGTGAACCACGCCGACAACCGCGGCAGGGACTACCCCCTCATCCGGGAGAAATACGTGTTCCTGCTGGCGCTCGTCCCCCTGTTCCTGGCCGAGACGGCGGCCATGGCGGCATATTTCGGCGGGCTGAAGGCCGAGGTGATCACCTCGTGCTGCGGAAGCCTTTTCGGAGGGAGCTCCACCGGGGTCGGGTCGGAGCTGGCTTCGCTCCCCGTTTTTCCGATGCAGGCCGCATTCTACGCGTCGGTCGCGGCCCTGCTGGCGGCAGGCGCCGTCTACCTGCGCCGGGGCGCGGGAGGGCGCTTCGCCGCGGCGGCCGGCATGACGGCCTTCGCCGTCTCCCTGGCGTCCATCGTCTCCTTCATCTCGCCGTTCGTCTACGAGCTGCCGACGCACCGCTGCCCGTTCTGCATCCTGCAGCGGGAGTACCATTACATCGGATATCCCATGTACGGCCTGCTTTTCGCCGGCGCCGTCTCGTCGGCAGGCCTCGGCTGGCTGGGCGGGCGGCGGATCCCGAGCCTCGCTTCCGTCCTCCCCCCGCTCACCCGCCGGCTGGCCGTCACGGCGATGGTCTGCTTCGGCGCGTTCGCGGCTCTCGTAACCTGGGCGATGCTTTCCACCTCCTTCCGGCTCGAGGGATATTGACATGGGGACCCGGTTCCTCCGCCGGCAGGCGGCCCTGCTCGAATGGACGCTGGCCTCCCTCGGAAAGAGGGCGGGGAAAACGGCCGTGCTTCTCGTCGTGCTGACGCTGGCCGTCTTCCTGCTCGGGTCGCTCGCCTTCTTCCGGGCGTCGTTCCGTCTCGAGGCCTCGGAGATGCTCCGGGAATCGCCGGACATGGTGATCCAGCGGATGGCGGCCGGACGGCTCGATCCGGTTCCCTCCACCGCGGCGGACACCGTCCGCGCGCTTCCGGGCGTGGCCGATGCGCGGGCGCGCCGGTGGGGCTATTATTACGACCCGGCGACGAAGGCGAATTTCACGGTGGCCGTTCCCCTCTCCCGGCCCCTCGCGGAGGAAGAGGCGGCCATCGGCTGCGCCGTCTCACGGAGCCGGTCTCTTTTCCCGGGCGACCTGCTCTACATGCGGTCCTACGGCGGGGAGCCCGTCTTCCTTGAGGTGAAATCCGTCCTGCCGGCCGGAGCGGACTTCGTCGCCGCGGACACGGTGCTCGTATCGGATGAGGATTTCCGCCTTCTCTTCTCCTTGCCGCCGGACCAGGCGATCGACATCGTCGTGCGCCTCTCTCCCGGCGCGGACCCGCGCGCGGTCCGGGAGGGCGTCCTCAGGGCGATCCCCGGCGCCCGCGTCGTCACCCGCGAGGAGATCCGCGCAACGGCCGCCTCGTTCCTGGACGTCCGGAACGGCATGGCGGCGGTCCTCGTACTGGCGACCTCGCTGGCTCTCCTGATCGTGTGCGCCGACAAGCCGTCGGCGGCCGGCGGGGACGAGGGAAGGGAAATGGGGATCCTCCGGGCGATCGGATGGAGCCGGTCGGAGGTGCTGGCCGCGAAGGTCTGGGAATCGCTGGCGGTGTCGTTCGTGGCGTTGTCCGCCGGGATGCTCGCGGCCTACGCCCATGTCTACCTGTTCCGGGGGGCGCTTTTCGCCGCCCTCCTCCGGGGATGGGCCGCGATCTCTCCCGATCTCTCCCCGGTCCCGGCCTTCGACGTGCCGTTCCTGGCGGCCGTCGCGGCGGCCGTCGTCCTGCTTCCCGCCGCGGGGGCGCTCCTTTCCGCCCGGCGGGCCGTCACCGGAGACCCCGACACCGCGATCCGGGGCTGAAGTCACACCCGGATCACCTCGCCGTCCTGCAGGAAGCCGATGTTGCGGCGCCCCAATGCGGCGATCTCGTCCTCGATCTCCTGCCGGAACTGCGGCTTGAGATGCATGATGTAGATCCGCTCCGGACGCCGCGCCATCTTTCCGATCTCCTTCCCGAGAAGGGCGGGCGTGAGGTGCCCGCTCGCCAGGGCGAGATCCTCCATGCGGTTGGGGAACGAGGTCTCCGTGATCAGCGCCTTCACGTCGTGCCCGGCCATCCGTCTCCAGAAGCGGTCCGTCGGGCCGGTGTCGCCCGTGTAGGCGATCGCCGTCCCTTCCGGGTCCTCGACGATGTACCCGTTCGCCGGGACGGCGTGGTCGACCTTCTCCATGGTGATCCTGTAGCCGTCCAACCGGAGCGGCCGGGCCCTGGCCAGCGTCCTGTACCGGAGCGACGGCCGGGAGGACGACGGGATCTTCGTGAAATCGGGCCAGATCCTTCCGTTGAAGATGTTCTTCTTCAGGTCCCCGAGGACCTGACTCCCTCCGAGGACGGTGATGGTGTTCCCCGAGCCGCGGCTCACGAGATTGTCGAGCAGGAAGGGGATCCCCTTGAGGTGGTCGAGGTGGGCGTGGGTGAGGAGGATGTACCGCAGGTTTCTCTCTTCCTTGATGTTCAGGGCCAGGGCGACCGTTCCCGCGTCCAGCAGGAATTTCCCGTCCACGAGGAACGCGGGGCAGTTGTGACCGGGAACCTCGGAGCCCGAAGCGCCCAGAACCTTGATCTTCATCCGGGAGTCCTCTCTTGTCCCTATCCATTTTAGGGCATTTCGGCGGGAAAAAGCCGGTCAACCGGACGGGGCGTCGCGGCTGTGGGGATATAATATTGAATGGCGCTGGACTTCCACCCCGTGCCGCCGGAAAATTGGAGTCCACGGCGACATCCCGTTCGGCAAGGAGCGCATCCATGAATACGCGTGGCTTCCTGGCGACCTTTCTCCTCGCTATCGTCATCGCTCTCCTTCTCGCTCTCTTCCTGGCGTCCACGGCGGCGGCCGCGGCGAAGTCGATGAGCGTGCAGGTGAAGAAGGGCGACCTGAGGGCAACCCCCGCCTTCCTCGGGAAGATCGTGGCGACCCTGTCCTACGGAGACCGCGTCGAGGTGCTCGAGCAGAAAAACGCCTGGTTCCGCGTCTCCCCCGCGGGGAAGAACGTCACCGGGTGGATGCACTCCTCTGCGCTGACCGAGAAGCGGATCGTTCTCAAGGCGGGGGCGCGCGACACACAGGCCGCCGCGTCCGGCGGCGAGCTGGCGCTGGCCGGCAAGGGGTTCAACGCCGACGTCGAGGCCGAATTCAAGGCGCAGAACCGGGCCATCGATTTCACGTGGATCGACCGGATGCAGGCGATGGAGGTCCCGCAGGACCGGATCGTCACGTTCCTCAAGGAAGGCGGGCTGTCCTCCGCGGATGGAGGCGCCCGATGAAGACCTTCCGGTGGGCGGCATTCCTTGTCCTCCCGCTCGCCGCGGCGGCGCTCCTGCCGGGGTGCGCGGCGATGGACCAGGTGGCGCAGGTCGGGGCGGCCGTGGCCGAATCCAGCGGCGCCATCACGAAGGAGCAGGCGCAGTCGATCACCCGAAGCTCCGGAGCCCTCGCCAAGGCGGCAGAGGACTTCACTCCGGAGCAGGAGTACTACATCGGGCGCTCCGTCGGCGCGGTCATCGTCAACCGGTACAAGCCCGATAACGACCCGCAGGCCAATTCCTACCTGAACGTGCTCGGCCAGGCGCTGGCGCAGGCGTCCGACCGGCCGGAGACGTTCGGCGGCTACCACTTCCTGGTCCTCGAGTCGGACGAGATCAACGCCTTCGCGACGCCGGGAGGATTGGTGTTCGTCTCCCGCGGGATGCTCCGGCTGTGCCGGAACGAGGACCAGGTCGCCGCGGTCCTGGCGCACGAGATCTCCCACGTCCAGCTCCGGCACGGGATCGACTCGATCGAGAAGAGCCGGAAGACGGCGGCGCTGACGATCCTGGCGGCCGAGAGCGCCAAGACGTTCGGGAAGAAGCAGCTCGCCGATCTGACGAAGGAGTTCGAAGGGTCGATCAACGACATCACCTCCACCCTGGTCAACAACGGCTACTCCCGCGCCTTCGAGCGGGACGCCGACGCGAACGCCGTGAAGATCCTCTCCCGCATCGGCTACGACCCGAACGCCCTGGTCGCGATGCTCCGGGAGATGGAGAAGCGGCTCAAGCCCGGCGGCCCCGATTTCGCGAAGACGCACCCGTCCCCGGCGAGCCGGATCCAGGACCTCCTGGCCATGGACCTCCGGGGACCGGCCTCTCCCCCGCCTCCCGCGCGGCAGGCAAGGTTCCAGAAGGCGCTCGGCGGCGTCTGAGGAACGTGACCTTTTCTCCCGCCGGGAAGAAGGTCCTCGCGGGGGCGGCGGTGGCGGCCGCTTCCACCGCCCTCGCCTTCCTCCTGGGAGCGGCCGGTGTCTTCGACCGCTGGGAGCTGCGCACGTGGGACTGGCGGGCATCCCTGCTGGCGCGCCCATCCCCTTCCACCGACAACGTCCGCCTCGTCCTCCTCGACCAGCAGAGCCTCGACTGGGCGCAGAAGGAGAACGGCCTGTCCTGGCCCTGGCCGCGGGAAGTCTACGCGGCCGTCATCGGCTACCTGCGGCGGGCCGGGGCGGAGAGCATCGCCTTCGACGTCCTGTTCACGGAGCCGTCCGCGTACGGGGTGGCCGACGACGTCGCGCTCGGGGAGGCCGCGGCGGGCGGGCGGGAATTCGTAGGGGCGCTGTTCTTGGGCGAGAAATCCGGCGGCGCCACCACCTGGCCGGACGGGATCCCGCGGTATCCGCCGCGGATCGAGGGGCTGGAGCCCTGGATGACCGCCGGAAAAGGGCGCGGCGGCGTCACCGCTTCCGCGGGGCTGTTCCCTGTCGCCGAGATCGCCGGCAGATCCCCCTCCCTCGCCGACGTCCAGAACAATCCCGATCCCGACGGGATCTACCGGCGCGTGCGGCTGTTCCGCGTCTTCGACGGCAAGCCGGTCCCCTCCCTCTCCCTGGCCTGCTTCCTGGCCGCGCGCCCGGATGCCCCGATCGCGGTCCGGGAAGGGTCGCTGACCGTCGCCGGGAGGAGGGTTCCCATCGACGGGGAAGGGTTCGCCATCCTCCGCTACCGCGGCCCCTCCGGGGAGGCCTACCGGCATTACAGCGCCGCCGCAGTGATCCAGTCCGAGCTGCGGATCCAGGCCGGCGAGGAGCCGGTCATCAAGGACCCGGAGGCGTTCCGGGGGCGCCACGTCATCTTCGGCTTCAGCGCGCCCGGGCTCTTCGACCTGCGGCCGACACCCGTGGGCGGGGTGTTCCCGGGCTCCGAGATCCACGCGACGGCGCTGGACGGCCTCCTGGAGGGCGACTTCGCCTCCGGGGCGCCCCCCGCGGCCGCTGCGGCCGCCGCCTTCCTGTTCGCCCTTTCCGCCGCCGTCGCGGTCGGCCTCTCCCGGAAGGCGTGGCAGGGGCTGCTCCTCTTCGCGGCGTTCCTCCCGCTGCCGGCGCTGCTTTGCCTTTTCGCCTATTCGAGGGGCTGGTGGCTGCCGCTGGTCGTCCAGGAAGCCGCGGTCTCCCTTTCGCTCCTGGGGGCGCTGGCCGTGAACTACGCGACGGAAGGGCGGCAGAAGCGGTACATCAAGAACGCCTTCCGGCAGTACTTGAGCCCCGACGTCATCGAGCAGCTCATCGCGCACCCGGAGCGGCTGAAGCTGGGCGGGGAGCGGCGCGTCCTGTCGATCTTCTTCTCCGACCTCCAGGGGTTCACCGGCATCTCGGAGGGGCTCGACCCCGAGGCGCTGACCGCCCTGCTCAACGATTACCTGTCGGCGATGACGGACATCCTCCAGGAAGAGGGCGGGACCGTCGACAAGTACATCGGCGACGCCATCGTCGCCTTCTGGAACGCTCCGCTCGAACAGCCCGACCACGCGGAGCGCGCCGCCCGTGCGGCGATCCGCTGCCAGGAGAAGCTGGCGGAGATGCGCCCCCTCCTGCGGGAAAAGTACGGCAAGGATCTTTTCATGCGGGTCGGCCTCAACACCGGACCCGCGGTCGTCGGCAACATGGGATCGCGCAGCCGCTTCGACTACACCGTCCTCGGCGACGCCGTCAACCTGGCCTCCCGCCTCGAGGGGATCAACAAGCAGTTCGGGACCTACGTCCTGGCGTCGGAGGCGATGCGCCGCGGCCTGCCGCCGTCGTTCCCGGCGCGGGAGATATCGAACGTCTCCGTCGTGGGGAGGAAGGAGCCGGTGCGGGTCTTCGAGCTTCTCTCCGCCGGGGACGCAGCGGCCCGGGGGAAGGAGATCGAGGCGTTCGCCGAGGGGTTGAAGGCATTCGCCGCAGGGAATTTCGCCCGGGCGATAGAGAAGTTCCTCCCCGCGGCGGAGGCCGATCCCCCGGCGGCCGCCTATGCGCGGAAGTGCCGCTCCCTGATCGAGCGCCCCCCCGAGCGGTGGGAGGGCGTCTGGGTCATGACGGAGAAATAGGCGGAAGCGGGCGCGATTGACGACCCCCGGGCGCCGGGGCTATCTTGAGGCATGGCCACCGATCTCCTGAACGGCGTGCTCTCCCTTGCGGACTTCGGCCATGGCCTGGTCGGGAAGATCTCGGTCCTCTCGTTCGTCCTTCTTTTCTTCCTCGCCGTGAATTGCCTGATCGTCTTTTTCGGGAGGAAGCTCTCCCCCGTCAAGGTGAAATCCACCATCAAGCTCGCCCTGCTGGGCTTCCTCGTCGTGCTTCTGGACATGCAGCTCCGGTTCCCGCCTCCGTATGCGAGGCTGCCTGCCGACGTCGCGACCCTCGTCGCGATGCTGTGCGCGGCGAACTTCATTTCCTACATCGTCGTGGACGTCTACTTCTTCCACCGGATGGACCGGCAGGTCCCCTCGAACGTCCGCGATCTCGCCAACATCGCGGTGTATCTCCTCTTCGCCATGGCGGCGCTGCGGGTCGTCTTCCGGATCGAGCTCTCCTCGATCCTGACGACCACGACAGTGCTGACGGCCGCGGTGGCGCTGGCGATGCAGACGACGCTGGCCAACATCGCCTCCAGCTTCTACGTGCAGAACGACGAGAACCTGCGCAGGGGCACGTGGATCTCGCTGCCGGGGAGCGACCTCTCCGGCGAGATCGTCGATATGGGATTCCGTTACACCACGCTCCGGACGCTCGACAACCAGCGGATCCTGGTCCCCAACAACCACATCATGCAGAACATCGTCCGGACGCACGGCGCGGGGAAGGACGGGGAGAAGACCGCGGCCCACCTGAAGGTGGGGCTCGCCTATGAGATGCCTCCCGAGCTGGTCGTCGGGATGCTGCGGCGAATCCTCCTGGAGGAGGAGCACGTCCTGAAGGATCCCGAGCCGACCGTCCTCGTCGGCGGTTTCCTCGACAGCAGCGTCGAGTACGACCTGAAGTACTACCTCGACGACTACGCCTTCCACGTGAGGACCCGCGGCAGCCTGCTGAACAAGATCTGGTACGCGGTCGGGCGGGAAGGGTACGGGATCCCGTTCCCCCATCGGGAGACCATCGTGAAGGTGCCGCGGGTCCCGTTCGCGGAGGAGCGCGACGCCGTCCCGGGCCTTCTCCGGCGGGCGGAGATCCTGGAGTCGCTCGACGGGGAAGAGATCCGGAAGCTTTCGGAAAGGGTCCACGTCCGCGTTTTCGGGCCGGGCGAGACGGTGGTGCGGAAGGGGGACGGGGGGGCTTCGCTGTTCATCGTCCGGAGGGGGACCCTCGAAGTCCGGATCGACGGCGCCGCGGTCGGGACGCTGGGGGAGGGCGACGTCTTCGGGGAGATGTCGCTCCTCACCGGGGAGCGGAGAGGCGCGACCGTGTCCGCCCGGTCCGAGGCGCGGCTCGTCGAGATCTCGAAGGAGGACATCGAGCCGGCGATCCGGGCGAATCCCCGCCTGCTCGAATCGCTGAGCGCCCTCCTGGCGCGGCGGCAGGCGGCCAACCTCGAGCGGATGAAGGCGGCCGGGCAGCCGAGGGAAGCCGAAGGGAAGGAGGCGTTCCTGGTGAAGCTCAAGGCCTTCTTCGGCCTGTCCAGGGGCTGACGGGAGCTCCCGGATGCCGGCGGCGGCGACGGGCCGCAGGGCGGTCGGCGCCCTCAACTTCCTCGGAGGGATCTCCCTGCTCGCCGCGGGGGCGCTCCTCGAGGTCCCGGGGCTTTTTCGCCGCGGCTTCCGCCCCGTCTCCCGGGTGTTCCTGAAGCAGATCTACTTCACCGGCGTGGAGGCATGGGCGGTGATCGCCGCCCTCTTCTTCCTGATCGGCGCCATCGTCATCCGGCAGATCGTCAGCTTCGCCGGGGCCGACAGCGCGGGGATCACCGGGAAGGTGCTCGTCTGGATCGTCATCCGGGAACTCGGCCCCCTTCTCACCGCGGTGGTCGTGATCGCCCGCAGCGGCACCGCCATCGCGGCCGAGCTCGCCTCGATGAAGATCGGGGGGGAAATCGACGTCCTCGAATCCATGGGGATCCCCGCCGCCCGCTACCTCATCATGCCGCGGGTTCTCGGGGCGGCCGTCGCCGTGGTGGTCCTCACGCTGTACGCCGAGGTCGTCGCCGTGGCGGGCGGCTTCCTCGCCGGCTCGCTCGCATGGGGGATCTCCATCGACTGGTACGTCCAGGGGATCGTCCCGTTCCTCACGTTCCGCGAGATCGGCATCTCCCTTTTCAAGAGCCTCACCTTCGGCGTCGTCGTCGCGGCCGTCTGCTGCCGCCAGGGGCTGTCCGTGGAGGGAGGCCCCACCCAGATCCCGCAGGCGGCGACGAAAGGCGTCATGCGGAGCCTGCTGCTGGTGTTCGTCTTCAACACGGTCATCACCTTGGTCGCACACACCGCACCATGACGGCGCCCGTCCGGTTCATCGACGCATCCCTCCCCCCGCTCCTCGACGGCGCGAGCCGCGACTTCGAGGAGGAATCGGTCACGCAGGTCGTGACCGGGGGGGAGGCCGAGTGCGCCCTCCTCGCGAAGGCGATCGCCGGACTGGCGCCCCTTGCGGGAGGCAGGATCCTCCTCCTGGGAGAGGACCCGGCCGCCCTCTCCCGGAAGGACGCCTGCGCGCTACGCTCCCGGACGGCGATCTTCCACGCCGGCGGCGGGCTGATCTCGAACCTGAAGGTCGTCGAGAACGTCACGCTGCCGCTGTTGTACCATTCCGATGAGGACACGGAAGCGGTGTGGGAAAAAGCGGTCGCCTCCCTCGAGCGGGCGGGGTACCGGGGAAATCTCTTCGAGCTCCCCGGGCGGCTCACCTCCCTCCAGCGCCGGATGGTCGGGTTCGCCCGGGCGCTCGCGACGGACCCGGAAATCGCCGTCTACGACCGCCTCGCGGACGGCCTCCACGCGGAAGAGCGCGACGCGCTCCTGCGCACGGCGCTCGCGTTCCACGGGGAGAGGCCCGGGAGGGTCACGATCTTCCTGTCCGCCCGCCCCATGCCGGCCGCGGAGCGCGATACGATGGTCACCGTACACCTGACGAAGGGGCGATTCGCATGAAGATGGAACAGGATCCCCGGTTCAAGCACCTGGAAACGGTCGTCGGCGCCTTCGTCCTCGCGGCCCTTGCGACGCTCGTCGCCGCGGTGGTGTACCTCGGGACGGCGAGCGACATCTTCGGGGACAAGTACCACCTGCGCTTCCGGTCCGATTCGGGAGCCGGCCTGCAGAAGGGGATGCCCGTCAAGCTCTCCGGATTCCGGATCGGGAGGATCCAGAAGCTCGCCCTCGACGACCAGGCGAAGGTGGTCGTCTGGATCCGGATCGACCGGAAGTATTCCAGGTGGATCCGGAAGGACTCGACCGCCACGCTCTACAAGGAGGGGCTGGTCGGCGACAGCGTGATCGACATCTCCGTGGGCTCGCCGGACAAGCCGGAGCTCGAGGAGGACGACTTCCTCCCCTTCGAGGCGGCGGGGGAACTGAGCGACATCGCGATCCGGCTTTCCGACTCGGTCCAGGAGGTCCTGGGCGAAGTCCGGCACACGGTCGACTACATCAACGACCCGGACGGCGACGTCAAGAAGACGCTGGCCAACGTACGGCTCCTCACCGCGAACCTCGAGGAGACCCGGCGCAACGCCGATGCCCTCCTGCGGAACGTGGCCGACAATGTCGGAAAGGTCGGGCCCATGTTCGAGAGCATGACGGCCCTGGTCGACGACGTGGGCCGGACCGTCACCCCAATGCTCGACAACGTGAGCCTGAGGATCCCCGTCCTGCTCGAGCGCGTGGAAAAGACGGCGGCCGAGACGGAAAAGATCGCGCAGGAGTTCCGGAAGACCGCCGAGAAGTCGGCGCCCGGGATCCCGCGTCTTGTCGCCGGCGCGGAGGAGCTCGTGGAGGACACGGACGACGTCGTCAAGGGGATGAAGAAGATGTGGCCGTTCCGGAAGCACATCCCGCGGGAGACCCGGCCGGGGATCGTTCCGGGGGACAGCCATGAATGACCGCCCGCGTGTTCACCGCCGCGCCGCCGCGGCCGTCCTCCTGTGCGTCTTCGCCTGGCTTGCGGCCGCCGGTTGTTCCGGTCCCGCCCCGATCCCCGTCCCGGCGGCGAAGGAAAGCGCGATGGCGTGGAACCGGCGCGGCCTCGCCGCCGAGAAGCGCGGGGACCGCGACGGCGCCCTCTCCGCGTTCCGGGAGGCGCTCAAGATCCACCGGTCCATCGAGGACGATAGCGGCGCGGCCGTCTCCCTCGTCAACCTCGCGCGGGTCCATCGGCTCGGGAAGGAGCTTGTCCCCGCGAGGGAACGGATCGACGAGGCGCTGCCGCTCGTCTCCCCCGGAGACGCCCTCTTCCCGGAGGTCGCCTTCGAAAAAGGGAAGATCGCCCTGGCCGCGGGCGACCTTCCGGCGGCGGAAGCGTGGTCCGGGAAAGCCGTCGCGGCCGGCAAGGGCGCGCCTTCGGGCCGGATGCTCAACCTGCTCGGCAGGGTCCTGCTCCTCGAGGGAAAGGGCGGCGAGGCGCGCCCGCGCGCCGCGGCGGCCCTCGAGGCGAACCGCATGGCGAAGGATAGCGCGGAGGAGGCGAATTCCCTGCGGCTTCTCGGCGACCTCGCGGCGGCCGGAGGCGACCGGCCGGAGGCGGAGAAGCTCTACCTCCAGGCGCTCGCCGTCGACAAGGAGATCGCCGAAAGCGCGAAGATCGCCGCCGATCTCCGGGCGCTGGGGGCCGCGGCCGCGGCGCGGGGAGACGCGGAGCGGGCGATCGCCTTCTACGGACGCGCCGCCGAGGTGAGCCGCAACGGGGACGATCCGGAAGGGGCCGCGGCGGCGCTCTCGGAGATCTCCCGGCTGCGGCGGGAGGGCGCTCCGCGGGAGCGGTAACGAATCCATCCGGAGGTGTCGCTTGGGCTGCGGCAGCGGACGTCACTTTCTTCAGATCCCGGGGCCGACCAACGTCCCCGAGCGCGTCGCGAGGGCGATCGGCCGGTCCACCATCGATCACCGGGGGCCGGAGTTTTCGCGTCTGGCCATTGAAGTCCTCGACGGGCTGAAGAAGGTTTTCCGGACCGGCGGGAAGGTGGTCGTGTATCCCTCCTCCGGGACCGGGGCCGGGGAAGCCGCGCTGGTCAACACGCTCTCGCCGGGGGACCGGGTGCTCATGTTCGAGACCGGGCATTTCGCCGTCCACTGGCGGGACGTGGCGCAGCGGATCGGGCTGGACGTC
The DNA here is from genome assembly GCA_040758155.1 of Thermodesulfobacteriota bacterium. Lineage (NCBI taxonomy): Bacteria > Pseudomonadati > Thermodesulfobacteriota > Thermodesulfobacteriota bacterium. The sequence goes on along the minus strand of JBFLWB010000149.1, from coordinate 7,378 downwards.
GATTTCGTATCCGGAGACTGGCGCCGCGGGGCGGACCCCGCCGCGGTCGCGGAGAAGCTTTCCGGCGACCGGGAGCGCAGGATCAAGGCGGTCATGGTCGTCCACAACGAGACTTCCACGGGAGCGGTCAGCCGCCTCTCCGAAATCCGCGATGCCATCGACCGGGTCGGGCACCCGGCCCTGTTCCTCGTCGACGCGATCTCCTCCCTCGCCTCCATCGACTACCGGCACGACGACTGGAAGGTCGACGTGACGGTCGGCTGCTCCCAGAAGGGGCTGATGCTGCCGCCGGGGCTCGGCCTGAACGCCGTGAGCGCGAAGGCGTTGGAAGCGTCGAAGTCGGCGCGGATGCCCAGGTCCTACTGGGACTGGGAGCCGATGGTCCGCGACAACAAGATGGGCTTCTACCCCTACACTCCCGCGACGAACCTGCTGTTCGGCCTGCGCGAGGCGCTCGCGATGCTCTTCGAGGAGGGGCTGGAAAACGTATACGCCCGCCACCGCCGCCACGCCGAGGCTACGCGCCGGGCGGCGCGCGCATGGGGGCTCGAGATCCTGTGCATCGATCCCGCCGAATACAGCCCCGTCCTGACGACCCTCCTGCTTCCGTCGGGCCACGACGCGGACGCGCTGCGGAAAGTCATCCTGGAACGGTTCGACATGTCGCTCGGGGCGGGACTGGGAAAGCTGAAGGGCAAGGCGTTCCGGATCGGGCACCTGGGCCACTTCAACGACCTGATGCTGGCCGGGACGCTCTGCGGCGTGGAGATGGGGCTCTCCCTCGCGGGCGTCCCGCACTCGCGGGGAGGCGTCGCGGCGGCGCTGGAATTCCTCGCGGGGCCGGGGTAAAGCCGTCAGGATGCCAGCGCGCCGAACCGCCGGAGCAGCTCCCGCGATTCGGGGGTGTCGCGGATCGCGGCCTCCAGCGCCTCCGGGTCCTGCCCCTCGGCCCGCAGCTCCCCGGCGCACGCGCGGACATAGGCGCGGGCCGCGTCGGCGGAGAACTCCGGGTGGAACTGCACTCCCCAGGCGCGCTCCCCCATCCGGAACGCCTGGCGCGGATCGCGCCCGCTCTCCGCGAGCGGGACGGCGCCGTGCGGCAGGACGATGACCGACTGGGCGTGGCAGACATGCACGGGGATCGTTCCAGGGAGCCCCCGGAACAGCGGGTCTTCCTTCGCGCCGCTCAGCAGGCGGATCTCCGCGGTCCCGAACTCGCGCCCCCGGGGGTTGTACCCCGCGCGCCCTCCGGCCGCCTCGGCGAGAAGCTGGTGGCCGTAGCAGATGCCCAGGAGCGGCTTCCCGGCGGAAAGCGCGTCGCGGAGCCAGCCGGACGTCGCCTCGCTCCACCGTTCCCGGTCCGTCACCATGGCATGGGATCCGGTCACGACGGCGCCCGAAAGCGATGACGGCTCGGGCAGCGCCTCGCCGAGCGGCGGGCAGCGCACGAGGAGCCGGTCCGGGTCGACGCCCAGCCCTTCGGCCACCCAGTCCTCGAAATCGCCCCGGTCGGCCGCCAGGCCGGGGAAGGTGCCACCCGCCTTCACGATCAGGATCCTGCCGCGCATCGTTCTCCTCCAAGGATCAGGATACGCTTACCCAAGGAAACCCGGGAACGGGAGCAGGCATCAAAATCGGCGAATGGGGGCGATCGGGTGATCTGGATCTGGACCGGCTTCATCGGCTTCATCCTGCTGCTCCTCGCCATCGACCTCGGTGTGCTCCACCGGGAATCCAGGGCCGTCACGATGAAGGAAGCGCTCGCATGGTCCGTCATCTGGACCGTCGTGGGGCTTGCCTTCGCTCTCTTCGTCTACTTCGGGTACGAGCAGCGATGGCTGGGGCTCGGGACGGCGGTGGACGCGATCGACGGCGCGGCGAACGACGGCCGCGAGGCCGTCCTGAAATACCTCACCGGCTACGTGATCGAGCGGTCGCTGAGCGTCGACAACGTATTCGTGATCGCCATGATCTTCTCCTTCTTCGCCGTCCCGGCGGAGTATCAGCACCGCGTCCTTTTCCTGGGGATCCTCGGCGCCCTCGTGATGCGCGGCGCGATGATCGCGATGGGAGTGCGGCTGATCGCGGAGTTCGACTGGATCCTCTACGCGTTCGGCGCGCTCCTGATCCTGACGGCGCTGCGGATGCTGTTCCTGAAGGAGGGGGAGACCGACCTCGAGAAGCTCGTGGCGATCCGGCTGGCGCGCCGTTTCCTGCCCATCACCTCACGCTACCACGGGGAGCATTTCATCGTCCGCGATGCGGACGCGGCGCCGGCGGAAACGGGAAAGGCGGCCGGCTGGATGCTGACGCCGCTCGCGCTGGCGCTGCTGCTGGTGGAAACCACCGACCTCGTGTTCGCCGTCGACTCCATCCCGGCGATCTTCGCGATCACCGCCGACCCGTTCCTGGTGTTCACCAGCAACGTCTTCGCCATCCTCGGGATGCGGGCGCTGTACTTCGCGCTGGCGGGGATGATGGGAAAGTTCCGCTACCTGAAGGCGTCGCTCGCGGTCGTGCTCCTGCTGGTGGGCGGGAAGATGCTGGCCGCCCATTGGCTGAAGGCGGCCTTCGGGAAGAACGTCGGCCTTTACCTGATGATCGTCATCTTCCTGGTCCTCGGGGCGGGGATCGCCGCCTCCCTGGCGCGGGCGCGCCGCGACCCGGGGAAGTGAATCAGTCCGGCCGGACTTTCCGGAACAGCCCCTCCAGCGCCGCCTCGTCGAGCGTCTCCTTCTCGAGCAGCTCCCGCGCGCCTTCCTCCAGCACGTCCCGGTTCCGCTCGAGGAGCCCGCGCGACTTCCGGAACGCCCCCTCGACGATCTCCCGGATGGCGCAGTCGATCTCCCGCGCGGTCTCCTCGCTGTAGGTCCGCTCCAGGAAGCCGCCCGGGTGGCCGCCGAGGAACCCGGTCGGCTCCGTCTCGAAGGCGACGTTCCCCAGCTTGGGCACCATCGCGTAGCGGGTCACCATGTGCCGGGCGGTGTCGGTCGTCCGGGCCAGGTCGTCGGCGGCGCCGGTCGACAGGTGGCCGTAGACCAGGTGCTCCGCCGCCCGCCCGCCGAGCAGGACGGCCATCTTGTTCTCGAGCTCCTCCTTCGTCATCAGGTACCGGTCCTCCGTCGGGCGCTGGATCGTGTAGCCCAGCGCGCCGATGCCGCGGGGGATGATCGACACCTTGTGGACCTTGTCGGAGCCCGGGATGCCGGCCGCCGCCAGGGCGTGCCCCATCTCGTGGTACGCCACGATCTCCCGCTCGCGCGGGTTGAGGACCCGGTTGCGCTTCTCGAGTCCGGCGATGATCCGCTCCAGCGCCACCGTGAAGTCGGCCATCCCCACCTTCTCCGCGCCCCGCCGGGTCGCCGCCAGCGCCGCCTCGTTCACCAGGTTGGCCAGGTCCGCCCCGGTGAATCCCGGCGTGAGCCCCGCGATCGCCTCCGGGTCCACGGTCTCGTCCACGGTCGCCTTCTTCAGGTGGACGCGCAGGATGTCCACGCGCCCCAGCCGGTCCGGACGGTCGATCAGCACCTGCCGGTCGAACCGCCCCGCGCGCAGCAGCGCCGGGTCGAGGATCTCCGGCCGGTTCGTCGCCGCGAGGAGGACGATCCCCGACATCGGGTCGAAGCCGTCGAGCTCCACCAGGAGCTGGTTCAGCGTCTGCTCCTTCTCGTCGTGCCCCCCCGACATCGGCCCCGCGCCCCGGGCCTTCCCGAGGGCGTCGAGCTCGTCGACGAAGATGATGCAGGGCGCCTTCTTCCGCGCCTGCTCGAACAGGTCGCGGACGCGCGCCGCCCCCACGCCGACGAACATCTCGACGAACTCGGAGCCGCTGATCGAGAAGAACGGGACCCCCGCCTCCCCCGCCACCGCGCGCGCCAGAAGCGTCTTCCCCGTGCCCGGGGGGCCGACGAGGAGGATCCCCTTCGGCATCCGGGCCCCGAGGCGCCCGTACTGCCGCGGGTCCTTGAGGAAGTTGACGGTCTCCTGCAGCTCGCCCTTGGCCTCGTCCACGCCCGCGACGTCGGCGAAGGTCACCTTCGTATCCGATTCCACGAAGACCTTCGCCTTGCTCTTCCCGATGGACATGAGGCCGTCCGATCCCACCCGCCCCGCCATCTTCCGGGTCAGGTAGACCCACACTCCCGCGAAGAGGACGATCGGGACGACCCAGGACAGGAGCAGCGGGAGGAAGTTGCTCTCCACGTACCCGGAGTACTTGACGTCGTACTTCGACAGCTCGTCCACGATCTCCGGCTCGACCCGGGTCGTCGAGAACCGCGTCTTCCCGTCCAGCGGGCTTTTCAGCTCCCCCCGGATCTGGTTGGAGGTGACGACGACCTCCTTGACCTTCCCCTCCTTCAGCAGCTTCTGGAACTCGCTGTAGGGAAGCGGCGCCACTTCCTGGAACTTGACGATGGTGCTCTGGAGCAGGAGAACGCCCAGCAATGCAAGGAAAACGTACAAGAAGGTGAACCGGGTCTTGTCCATGCCCCCCTCCTGGGGAATTGCGGATCCGCGGCGACTTTTTCCATCGATGCATCTATGATGCACCTTGCGGCGGACCCGGCGCAACCTGCCGGGAGTGGCGGAGGGGATCTTTGGAGGAACGCACCAAGGGAGTGATGTACGGGATCCTGGCCTACGGCCTCTGGGGGGTGTTCCCGCTGTATTTCAAGGCGGTGGCCGCGGTGCCGCCGCTGGAGATCCTGGCCCACCGGATCTTCTGGTCCTTCCTCGCGCTTGCGATCGGGGTGGCCGCGGCCCGGCGGGGCGGGGAGCTCCGCGCGGCGCTCCGGGACCGCGCCGCGGCGAAGATGCTGTTCGGCTCCACGCTCCTGATCGCCGTCAACTGGCTCCTTTTCGTGATCGCCGTGACGACGGACCGGGTGCTCGAATCGAGCCTCGGCTACTTCATGAATCCCCTGGTGAACATCCTGCTGGGGCGCCTGTTCCTCGGGGAGCGCCTCCGGGGGGCGCAGCGGATCAGCCTTTATCTTGCGGCCGCCGGCGTCGCCCTGCTGGTGGCCCTGCACGGGAAGGCGCCCTGGATCTCCATGGCGCTGGCGGTGACCTTCGCCTTCTACGCGCTCCTGCGGAAGCTGGCCCCGGTCGACTCGCTCTCCGGGCTGACCTTCGAGACCGGGCTTCTGGCGCCGGCGGCTTTCGGCCTGATCGCCTGGGGCGCCTTCTCGGGGCACGGGGCCTTCCTCTCCGGCTCCGGGCGGTACGACCTGATCCTGCCGCTGGCGGGCATCGTCACGACGGTCCCGCTGCTGGCGTTCGGGGGCGCGGCGCGCAGGATCCGGCTTTCGACCCTCGGTTTCCTCCAGTACATCTCCCCGACGGGGCACTTCCTGCTGGCGGTGTTCGCCTTCGGCGAGCCGTTCGGCAGAGGCGAGCTGGCGGCCTTCCTCCTCATCTGGGCGGGGCTCGCGGTCTACTCCGTGGATGCACTCCACGAGGTGCGCAGCGCGGGAGGAAATTGATCCAAGTCAATGTTCCCCGTCCCGGGTTGCACGAGAATTTCGATGCAAGGCCCGCCGCCCGTATAATGAATCGGTCGGGCAGGGACAGGCATCTGTTTTCGTGCCGCATCCGGGAGATCCAAGCCAGCGAAAATCGGCAGAAGGAGGGGGACGGATGAAACGGTCAGTGCTGTTTCCGGTCGTCGCGATGGGGATTGCGCTCCTTGCCTTCCATGTGTCCGGCGCCGCGGCCGCGGCCGGAGGCGATATCGGGACGGAGGCCGCGATCTACGGACCGATGACCGTGCGCGCCGTGCCGAAGGCCGCGAAACCGGTAGAGCGCCCGGTGGCGGAAAAAAGCTGCTTCGAGTGCCACGACGAGATCAAGGCGCTCAAGGAAGGCGGAAAGCACGCGAAGATCAACTGCGCGAACTGCCACGACGGGACGGCGGAACACCTGAAGGACGAGGCGAAGCGCCCCGTGACGCGCGTCGACCTCGAGACGTGCGGGCGCTGCCACCCGGATCAGTACGCCAGCCAGAACACCCTGAACCTGAAGAAGGCGGCCCGGACCGAGAAGTCGCTGCTCACGGAGCGCTCCCCGAACCCGTTCTGGGACAAGCTGATGATGGGTCACGGCTTCACCAAGGAGCATGCCAATCCCCGCAGCCACGCCTACATGCTCCTCGACCAGTTCGTCGTGGACCGCGCCTTCGGCGGCCGGTTCCAGCCGAAGAATGGCTGGGGATACGTCTCCGTCCCGGGGCCCGTGAAGGTCTGGGACATCCTCGAGGACCGGTACCCTGGCAACACGGAGCACAAGCCTTTCCTCCCCGAGAGCGCCGCGGCGGCGAACCCCACCTGCATGCAGTGCAAAACGCAGGACCAGATCCTGAAGTGGAAGTATATGGGGGACAAGGACCCCAAGGCGAAGTGGGACCGCACCTCCAACGTGGTGGAGTTCGTGAAGGATTTGAACAACGCGATGAACTGCTACATCTGCCACGACCCCCACGCCGCGAAGCCGCGGATCGTCCGGGACGGCCTGATCCAGGCGCTCACGCGGCCGGAGAAGGACACGCTCTGGCACAAGGACCCCAATCCCACGAAGATCGAGGTGAAGGAGTTCCGCGACGGCTACCGGAAGATCGCCCTGCTGGAAAAGTACGACGCGAACCTCCAGTGCGGTCAATGCCACGTCGAGTACAACTGCAACCCCGGCTTCGACCCGAAGACGGGGGAATACTCGATCAAGGCGGCGGACCAACGGACCAACCACTTCCCGTTCAAGAATGTCTTGGGGATCTACGACCACTACAACGCGCTGGGCTTCCGCGACTTCCGGCACACGCTGACCGGCGGGCTGCTCTGGAAGGCGCAGCACCCCGAGGCGGAGACGTACTGGGGATCGGTGCATGACAAGGTGGGCGCCAAGTGCAACTCCTGCCACATGCCGAAGGTGCGCAACGCCAAGGGGAAGGTGTACACCTCCCACTGGCAGACCAGCCCGAAGAACTACCTGCGGCAGACCTGCCTGACGTCGAAGTGCCACCCGAACCTGACCGAGCACCAGGCGATCTACGAGATCGAGTCGATCCGCAACTACACGAAGGGGAAGATGCGCAAGGCGGAGTTCTGGATCTCCGAGCTGATCGACAGGATCGTCGAGGGGAAGAACGCGGGGCTGCCCGCAGACGTCATGAAAGAGGCGCAGGAGCAGCACCAGAAGGCGCACGTCCTGTGGGAGTGGTGGACGGCGGAGAATTCCGACGGCTTCCACAACCCGGCGCTGGCCCGCGAATCGTTGACGCGCTCCGTCGAGGAGTCGCGCAAGGGAATAAAGATCATCGGCGACGCCATGGCGAAGAAAGCCGCGGCGAAGTAATCCTTCCGGGGGCGGTCCTCGCGACCGC
>JBFLWB010000148.1 GCA_040758155.1 Thermodesulfobacteriota bacterium | reverse complement strand
GGACGCCGAGGATGGCCCGTTCCAGCCCGGCGGCCCCGTCGCTCACCGACTCGACGACGAATCCTTCCTGACCCAGGTATTCCCCGAGCAGTTCGCATAGCTCCGCGTCGTCGTCGATCACCAGGATGCGATTATCTTCCAATGCGCCTCCGGTCCGCTCTCTACGTGGCCATTCTAACGGACGAACCCGGAGCCGGCGGTAAAGAAATGTGAAGGTGCCGGCCGATTGTCTTCAGAGATCTTTACGCAGCCCGAGCGATTCTTAATCCCTCTTTACACGGCCAGGACCTACGCTACACCGCGACCCGAAAATGGGGACGGCACCGTCCCAATTCAAATGCTGGAGGTGGCTCATGGAACAACGCAGAAACTATCCGGTTATTCTTATCGTATTGATAACGGTGTCTCTCGCTGGTTGCAGCGGTGCCGAAGACGGACCTCCGGCTGCTCCGGAGGGCCTGACCGCAGCGGCCGGGGCTTCGATGGTAACTCTGGATTGGGACGCCGTGACGGATGCGACTTCCTAGAACGTGTATCGAAGTCTTTCCACCGGGGCTCTGTCTTCGAAGACCCTGGTGGCTTCCGCGCTGACCGCTACGGCATACACAGACGCAAACGTCACCTCCGGAACGACTTATTACTACCAGGTGACGGCCGAGAATTCCGATGGCGAATCCGACGGGTCAACCGAGGTTTCCGCTACCCCGCAATAGGGCGATTGTTCACAAGCTCATCTGCGATGGAAGTCCGTCCCCCGGCGGGGGCTGACGGAGAATAAATGAAAAAGACGGTCTCGTTCCGTGCCATCGCCTTTAATAACCTTTATAAAGCATGACCAACTCTTAACCCCTCTTTACGAACTCCCGGGGTAACTTCGAATCGAAAGCAGGAAGAGCGCAGAGGGGGCAGGCCATGTACGTTTCCGGCAGACATCGGATTCTCTCGGCATCTACGAAGAGCCTCTCCGGACCGCTGTTTGTGCTGGTATCGGTCTTGATCGCGGGCTCCGGATGCGCGGCGGTCGGGTCGGCGTACCGCAGGCCCGACATATCGGTGCCGGCCGCCTGGCACGGCGTCCGTGCCGGCGACAACACGGCGACCGCGCAGAGAACGGAGGACCTGTCTGCGTGGTGGGTGCGGCTCGGTGATCCGATCCTGACCGGCCTGATCGAACAGGCCCTTGCGGGAAGCACGGAGCTGCGTATCGCTCGGGCAAAGCTGCGCGAGGCCCGCGCCCGCCGCGACCTGGCCGGCGCCGATTATTTTCCTGCGGTGAAGGCGTCTGCATCCGCCGGCCGATCGAAAAACAGTACGGAAACAGGGTCTGGAGGGAAGGGAAAGCTCTACCAGGCGGGCTTCGATGCGTCCTGGGAACCGGACATCTTCGGCGGGAACCGGCGCGGCGTGGAGGCCGCCCAGGCCGATCTCGAATCGAGCGAGGCCGCTCTCCGCAGCACGCAGGTGTCGCTGGCGGCCGAAGTGGCGCTGAACTACGTGGAGGCTCGCTCCCTCCAGGCCCGGCTGGATATCGCCCGAAAGAATCTTTCAAGCCAATCCGAAACCGTCCGGCTCACCGACTGGCGCGCGCAGGCCGGCCTCGTCACCTCTCTGGACGTGGAGCAGTCCCGGGCCAACCTGGAGCAGACGCGCGCAGGGATACCGACCCTTTCGGCATCTCTGGCAGAGGCGGAGAACCGCCTCGCCATTCTCCTGGGGCGAACGCCGGGAGCGGTGCACGAACGGCTTGCCGCGCCCGCGCCCGTTCCGGCGGTACCCGAAGGGATCGCGATCGGGATTCCCGCCGACACCCTGGTCCAGCGGCCCGACGTCCAGGCCGCCGAGCGCAAGCTGGCGGCGGAAACCGCGCGGGTCGGCCAGGCGAAGGCCGCGCGATACCCGGGTTTGACGCTGAGCGGCTCGATCGGGCTGGAGGCGCTCACCCTTGGCGGTTTGAACGCGAGCGGCGCGGTAACGCGGAGCCTGCTGGCAAGCGTCGCCGGGGTGATCTTCGACGGCGGACGTCTCCGTTCCCAGGTGGAGATCCAAAGTGCGATCCAGGAGCAGGCGATGATCCAATACGAAGCCGCGGTCCTTGCCGCGCTGGAAGACGTTGAAGACGCCTTGGTATCGCTCACCGAGATCCGCCGGCGGGAAGAGGCGCTGCGCGACGCCGTCGAGGCCGCGCGAAACGCCGCCTCGCTGGCCCGCCACCGGTACACCGGCGGCCTGATCGACTTCCAGACCGTTCTCGAAACCGGGCGCACCGTCCTGACCGTCGAAGACAGCCTGGCCTCGGCCGAGGCCGACCGCGCCTCCGCCCTCATCCGGCTCTACAAGGCGTTGGGCGGCGGGTGGGCGACGAAGGATTCCGGGAATTCGGCGGGAATCGCCGACGGAGGGAAATCATGAACGATCCGCAGATCGCGAAGCAGGAGGAAGTCGCCCGTCTCCTGGGCGCTGCCGGCGCTTCCGGATTCCTCGGCAAATACGGGCTCCGGTTGGCCGTAGCGGGGCTGATCGCACTTGGGACCATCGCCTGGGCACTGCTGCGCGAGGGCGGCAAGGCCCAGGCCCCGCGATATCGAACCGAGGAGGTCACCCGGGGGCCTCTGGTCGTCACCGTGTCGGCCACAGGCAACCTGCAACCGACGAACCAGGTTGACGTGGGCTGCGAGATTTCGGGCACGGTCGAGTCGGTACTCGTCGAAGACAACGAGCGGGTGAAGAAGGGGCAGCTGCTGGCCCGGCTGGATACCTCCAGGCTGGAAGACCAGGTCGTCAGGTCCCGGGCGGCGCTCGCGGGGGCCGAGGCCCAGGCGCTCCAGATGGAGGCGACTGCCGTGGAGTCGCGGGCAACCCTTGCGAGGCTGCGGCAGGTTGCGGAGCTCTCCGGAGGGAAGGTTCCTTCGAAGGCCGAGATCGACACGGCGGAGGCGAACGTGAAACGCGCCGAAGCCAACGAAGCCAACGCGCGGGCATCGATCGGCCAGGCAAGAGCGGCCTTGAGTTCCGACGAGACGAACCTGTCCAAGGCGACGATCCGGTCGCCGATCGAAGGCGTGGTGCTCAAGCGCAACGTGGAACCCGGCCAGACCGTGGCGGCATCGCTCCAGGCGCCGGTGCTGTTCACGCTCGCCGAAAACCTCTCCCAGATGGAACTTCGGGTGGACGTCGATGAGGCGGACGTCGGGCAGGTCCGCGACGGTCAATCCGCCACATTCGGCGTGGATGCGTATCCGGGGCGCAGATACCAGGCCCGCATCGCTCGCGTGCATTACGGTTCGCAGACCAAGGAGAACGTCGTCTCGTACGTGGCGGTGCTGACGGTGGCCAATCCCGATCTCTCCTTGAGGCCCGGCATGACGGCTACCGCGGAGATCACCACCGCGAAGCGGGAGAATGCACTGCAGGTGGCGAACGCCGCGTTGCGCTTCACCCCGGCGGCGACTTCCCGACCCGCGAAGAAGAGCGGCACCGGCCTGGTCGCAAGCCTCGTTCCGCGCCCCCCGGCTTCGACGACCAACAAGCGCTTGAACGGATCCGCGGGCAACGGAGATGCAAGCCATGTCTATGTCCTGAAGGACGGCGTGCCGGTAGACGTCCCGGTGACCGCCGGCGTCACCGACGGGCGCACGACCGAGGTGACGTGCGGATCCTTGCGGGAAGGCGATCCGGCGATCACGGAGAGCCTGGAGGGACAGCCATGACGACCGGAACGGCTTCCGCCTCCTTCGGCGACCCGATCATCGAATTCTCCGGCGTTACGAAAACGTACGGTCGCGGGCAGGCCGCTTTCCAGGCGCTGCGAGGCGTGAACTTCGTGATCGGCGAGGGCGATTTCGTCGCGGTGATGGGGCCCAGCGGGTCCGGCAAGTCGACGGTGATGAACATCCTCGGCTGCCTGGACACGCCGACTTCAGGCGCCTACCTCTTCCGGGGCGTTCACGTGGAGCGGTTGACCCGGAGAGAGCGCGCCTTGCTGCGCCGCCACTACCTCGGATTCGTCTTCCAGGGATTCAATCTGCTGGCGCGAACCTCCGCCCGGGAAAACGTGGAGCTGCCGCTGCTCTATCGGGGCGAGTCCGCGTCCGCCCGCCGCGAGGCCGCGCGCGCGTCGCTTTCCGCAGTGGGTCTTTCGGGGTGGGAGGAGCATACCCAGGCCGAGCTTTCCGGGGGCCAGCAGCAGCGCGTCGCGATCGCCCGGGCGATCGCCACCAGTCCGGCGATCCTCCTGGCCGACGAACCGACCGGGAACCTGGACACGCAACGGGGACGGGAAATCATGGAGCTGCTGTGCGCGCTCAACCGCGATAAAGGGATCACTATCCTGATGGTCACCCATGAGCCGGACATGGCCGAGTACGCCTCGCGCGTCATCCGGCTCGTCGACGGACAGGTGGAGTCCGATGTCCGCAACAGGGAGAGACGCCGATGATGTGGAACACTCTGCATCTCGCATTGCGGGCGATCCGACGCAACCTCATGCGATCCTTCCTTACCACACTGGGGATCGTCATCGGCGTCGGCGCGGTGATCACCATGGTGACGCTCGGGAACGGCGCCACCCGGTCCGTGTCCGATCAGATTTCCGGCATGGGGAGCAATCTCCTGATGATCGCCCCGGGTCAGCGAATGGGCCCGCCGGAAGGAGCGCCCAGCCTCAAGTCCGCCGATGCCGAGGCGATCCGGAGCCAGGTCGGCGGACTCGAAGCCGTTGCGCCCACCGTCTCCAAAAGCGTGACGGCGGTGCGCATGGCCAGGAACTGGTCGACGGCCGTCACCGGGACCGACGCGGACTGGTTCCGGGCGGGAAATTGGCGCTTGACGTCCGGGCGCACGTTCACCGAGGCGGAGGAGCGCGGCAGCAAGGCGGTATGCGTGATCGGCGAGACCGTGCGCAAGGAACTCTTCGGAACCGGAAACCCGGTCGGCGAATCGATCCGGATCAAGCGGTTCTCCTGCGAGGTGATCGGGGTGCTGGGATCGAAGGGACAATCGTCCATGGGGCGGGACCAGGATGACACGATCGTCATGCCGTTGCGCACCGTGCAGCGCCGCCTCACAGGCAGCCAGGACATTGGCTTCATCCTGGTCTCGGTAAGGAAAGGCGCATCGATCACCCGGGCGATGGAACAGATCAGGTCCCTCATGCGCGAGCGGAGGAGGATCGGCGACGGCGAGGACGACGACTTCAACGTGATGGATACCCGGCAGATCGCCGAGACCCTCACCAGCACCACCAGGATCCTCACCATGTTGCTCGGCGCGGTAGCCGCGGTGAGCCTTCTGGTCGGCGGAATCGGCATCATGAACATCATGCTGGTGTCGGTCACCGAACGGACCCGCGAGATCGGCATCCGGCTCGCGATCGGCGCCCTGGAGGGGGAAGTGCTGCTGCAATTCCTGATCGAGGCGGTCGTGCTCGCTTCGCTGGGCGGCATCCTCGGCGTCGCGTGGGCGGCCGGCGCCTCCTACGTCCTTGCGAAGGTACTGAAGGTGCCGTTTCTCTTCAACCCCGGGATCAACGCGCTCTCTTTTCTCTTCTCCGCCGGGATCGGGGTGGTGTTCGGTTACTTTCCGGCCCGTCGGGCCGCGCACCTAGACCCGATCGAGGCGTTGCGCCACGAATAACTTCCGGGGGGATCTGGAGCCCAGCCCCATCGGCAGCCCAGGGGAATCCCCTTGCGGTCTTAGCCGAAAAACTCCTTGGCGATGCCGTACATCTCCGGGTCGACCGTCTTGAGGCGCGAGGTCGCCTCCGCCAGCGGGACGGCCACGATCCGGTTCCCCTGGAGCCCCGCCATCTTCCCGAATTCCCCCCGGTGCACCATCTCGGTGGCGAAGACGCCGAACCGGGTGGCCAGCACCCGGTCGTGCGCGGTCGGCGACCCGCCGCGCTGGATGTGGCCGAGCACGACGAAGCGCGTCTCGTACTTCGTCCGCTTCTCGATCAGCTTCGCCAGGACCTGGGAGATCCCGCCCAGCCGCACGTGGCCGAACTCGTCCTTCTGCGTCTCCTGCAGGACCAGCCCCCCCTCCTCGCCCGGCTTCCCGGCGATCTGCGCCCCTTCCGCGACGACGACGATGGAGAAGCTCTTGCCGCGGCTGTGGCGCCGGATGATGAGGTCGCACACCTCGTCCAGGTCGATGGGGATCTCGGGGACGAGGATCACGTCGGCCCCGCCGGCGATCCCCGCGTAGGTGGCGATCCACCCGGCGTGCCGCCCCATGACCTCGACCACCATGACGCGGTTGTGCGACTCGGCGGTGGTGTGGATCCGGTCGATGGCGTCGGTGGCGATGGAGACCGCCGTGTCGAAGCCGAAGGTGAAGTCGGTGCCGTACAGGTCGTTGTCGATCGTCTTCGGGACCCCGACCACCGGCAGCCCCATGTCGTACAGCCGGGACGCAGCCCCGAGGGTGTCCTCCCCGCCGATGGCGATCAGCGCGTCGAGCCGCAGCAGGCGGAAATTCTTGAGTATTTTCGCCGGGCTGGCCTCGTCCTTGAACGGGTTGGTCCGGGAGGTGCCGATGATCGTCCCGCCGACGTGAAGGATCCCGGACACCATCCGGGAGTCCATGTCCATCGGGGAGGGCTCGAGGAGCCCTTTCCACCCGTTCCGGAGTCCCACCACGCGGGAATTCCTCGAATCGGACATGCGCACCACCGCGCGAATCACAGCGTTCAAGCCGGGACAATCGCCGCCGCCGGTCAGCACCCCGATCCTCATGGCCGCTCCCTTTATATCGATGGATGTTGAAACAGTATATCAAATGCGGAACCCGACGGATTTGAACGGGAACGTCTGATATGCTACCTTTTAAACTTTGCATTTAGCCGATCCCGCAGGAGAAAACGTGTCCGTCCCGGCAAGGAAAGAGAACCACCGGCTCCTCTCCGGCAACGAGGCGATCGCCCGGGGGGCGTTCGAGGCGGGGGTCCGCCTCGCATCCGCGTACCCCGGCACCCCGAGCACGGAGATCCTCGAGGAGATCGCCAAATACGAGGGGATCTGCGCGGAGTGGGCCCCCAACGAGAAGGTCTCCGTCGAGGTCGCCATCGGGGCGTCCATGGCGGGTGTGCGCGCTTTCGCGGCGATGAAGCACGTCGGGGTCAACGTCGCGGCCGACCCGATCTTCACCGCCTCCTACACCGGGGTCCGCGGCGGGCTCGTCATCGTCACCGCCGACGACCCGGAGCTGCACTCCTCCCAGAACGAGCAGGACAACCGCCACTACGCCGTGGCGGCCAAGATCCCCATGCTCGAGCCGTCCGATTCCGCCGAGGCGAAGGAGTACACCCGGCTCGCCTTCGAGCTTTCCGAGCGTTTCGACACGCCGGTGTTCCTGCGCTCCACCACGCGGATCTCCCACGCCAAGGGTGTCGTCTGTCTGGAGGAGCCGTCCGGAGCGCCGTTCGCGCCGGGGTTCGTGCGCGATCCCGCCAAGTGGGTGATGCTGCCGCAGCACGCGAAGCGCCGCCACGTCGTGGTGGAGGAGCGGGTCCGATCCTTAAGGGAGTTCGCGGAGACCTTCGAGGGGAACCGGGTCGAGTGGGGCGACCGGTCGCTGGGGATCGTCACGGCGGGGGTTTCCTACCAGTACGTGAAGGAGGCGTTCCCCGAGGCGTCCGTCCTCAAGCTCGGGATGGCGTATCCCCTTCCCGAGCGCCTGATCCGTGATTTCGCCGCGGGGGTGTCGCGGCTGGCGGTGGTGGAGGAGCTCGACCCGCACATCGAGACGCACGTCCGGGCGCTGGGGCTCGCGGTCGAAGGCAAGGGGCCGGTCCCGTTCGTCGGGGAGCTCGACCCGCGCATCGTGCGGAAGGCGATCTCGGGAGAGGAGACCCCGCTGCGCGCGCCGGAGGCGGTTCCGCCCCGGCCGCCGAACCTGTGCCCCGGCTGCCCGCACCGCGGCCTGTTCTTCGCCCTGAAGAAGCTGAAGGTCGCCGTGACGGGCGACATCGGCTGCTACACCCTCGCCGCGCTCCCCCCGCTCGAGACGATGGACAGCTGCGTCTGCATGGGCGCGTCCGTCGGCAGCGCCCACGGCTTCGAGAAGGGGCTGGGCGACGAGGGGGCGGGGAAGGTCGTGGCGGTCATCGGCGACTCCACGTTCCTCCATTCCGGACTGACGGGGCTGATGAACATCGTCTACAACCAGGGATGCGGGACGGTGCTTCTGCTCGACAACGGGACGACGGCGATGACCGGCGCGCAGGAGAACCCGTCCACGGGGAAGACGCTGCGCGGGGCGGCGACCCGCCGGCTCGACCTCGAAGCGCTGTGCCGGGCGCTGGGGGTGGAGCACGTCTACACGGTGGACCCGCACGACATGGAGGCGACCGAGGCGGTCCTGCGGCGCGAGGTCGCCCGCCCGGAGCCGTCGGTGGTCATCACGAAGGCGCCGTGCGTCCTGCTGCCGGAGCACAAGAAGCGGCGGCGGCCGGTCTACGAGGTGGTATCCGAACTTTGCACGGGGTGCAAGGCGTGCTCGCGCCTGGGTTGCCCCGCCATCGAGTGGGCGGGGGAGCTGGCCCGGATCAACCCGCTGCTGTGCGACGGATGCAACCAGTGCCCCCCGCTGTGCAAGTTCGACGCGATCCGGAAGAAACAGGCATGACGGCCTCGCGCGGAGACGTCTTTCTGGCGGGCGTGGGGGGGCAGGGGACGCTGCTGGCCTCCGAGGTCCTCGGCGAGGCGTTCCTCCGCTCGGGGTACGACGTCAAGAAGAGCGACGTCCACGGGATGGCGCAGCGGGGCGGTGCGGTGACGACCCATCTGCGCTACGGGCCGAAGGTGTTCTCCCCGCTGATCGAGCCCGGCCGGGCGGACCTGCTGATCGCCTTCGAGAAGATCGAGGCATTGCGCTTCGCGCACTACCTGCGCCCCGGCGGGGTCCTGGTGGTGAACGCCCAGGAGATCTACCCGCCGTCGGTGGCCACGGGGCGGGAGCCGTACCCGGCGGACGCGGAGACCCGGCTCGCGGCGGTGACGGAGCGGCTCTACGTGGTGGACGCTTTGGCATCCGCGCTGGCGCTGCGGGAGATCCGGGCGGTGAACATGGTGATGGTCGGCGCCGCGTCACGCTTCCTGCCGCTGCCGGAGAACGCGTACGAGGAGGCGCTTCGGGAAAGCCTGCCGGAGCGGATCGTGGAAGTGAACCTCCGCGCGTTCCGCGCGGGGAGGGAGCTGCTGCCGGACGGATCGAGAACATACGGGGAAAAGGGAGGAGATCGATGATCTGGAACGACGAGTTCGAAACCCTTCCGCGGGAGGCGCTGGACGCCCTCCAGCTCAAGCGGCTGCGCAGCCTGGCGGACCGTGTCTACGGGTCGGTCCCGTTCTACCGGAAGAAGCTCGACGAGACGGGGTACCGTCCGGGCGACGTCCGGTCGCTCCAGGACCTCTCCCGCCTTCCCTTCACCACGAAGCTCGACCTGCGCGACACCTACCCCTTCGGGCTGTTCGCCGTTCCGATGGAGCGGGTGGTGCGCATCCACGCCTCCTCCGGCACCACGGGGAAGCCGGTCGTCGTCGGGTACACCCGGCGCGACATCGACACCTGGGCGGAGCTGATGGCCCGGACGCTCTCCTGCGGCGGCACGACGAGCAAGGACGTGGTCCAGAACGCCTACGGGTACGGCCTCTTCACCGGCGGGCTGGGCGCCCACTACGGCGCGGAGAAGATCGGCGCGGCGGTCATCCCGATCTCCGGCGGCAACAGCAAGCGCCAGATCATGCTGATGCAGGACTTCGGCTCCACCATCCTGACCTCCACCCCGTCGTACGCCCTGAACCTGGCGGAGGTGATGGCGGAGGAGGGAGTGGACCCCGCGACGCTCAAGCTCAAGTGCGGCCTCTTCGGCGCCGAGCCGTGGAGCGAGGCGATGCGCAAGGAGATCGAGCGGAAGCTGCACATCAGCGCGATCGACATCTACGGGCTCTCCGAGGTGATCGGCCCGGGCGTGTCGTCGGAATGCCTCGAGGAGAAACACGGGCTGCACGTCTTCGAGGACCATTTCATCCCGGAGATCATCGACCCCGACACGGGGAAGGTGCTGCCGCGCGGAGAGCTGGGCGAGCTGGTCTTCACCACCATCACGAAGGAGGCGTTCCCGGTCATCCGGTACCGGACCCGCGACATCTCGCGCCTCATCGACGCGCCGTGCGCCTGCGGGCGCACGCACGTGCGGATGGAGCGGATCTCCGGGCGCACGGACGACATGCTCATCATCCGCGGGGTCAACGTCTTCCCGTCGCAGATCGAGGCGGTGCTGATCGCGGTGGAGGGCGTGGAGCCGCACTACCAGCTCATCGTCACCCGCGAGGAATCGCTCGACGTCCTCGAGGTGCAGGTCGAGGTGAACGAGTCGATCTTCACCGACGAGGTGAAGGGGCTCGAGGGTCTCGCCAGGAAGGTCGAGCGCGAGATCAAGGACATGCTCGGGGTCTCCTGCAAGGTCAAGCTCGTGGAGCCCAAGACGATCCAGCGCAGCGAGGGGAAGGCCAAGCGCATCATCGACAAGCGACAGATCTGACGAGGAGGGGCGCCATGAAGGTGGAGCAGATTTCGATATTCCTCGAGAACAAGTCCGGCCGGCTCGCGGAGGTCACCGGGACGCTGGCGAAGGCGGGCGTCAACATCCGCGCCCTTTCGCTGGCCGACACCGCCGACTTCGGGATCCTGCGCCTCATCGTGAACGACACCGAGAAGGCCAAGCGGGTGATGAAGGAGAACGGCTTCACGGTCGCCAAGACCGAGGTGATCGCCCTCGAGGTGCCCGACTCCCCCGGGGGGCTGGCGGGGATCCTCGCAACGCTCGACAAGGCCGGTATCAACGTGGAGTACATGTACGCGTTCGTGCAGCGGGCCAAGGACAACGCGATCATCATCTTCCGGTTCGACGAGCTCGACAAGGCCGCGCGGGTCCTGCTCGACGCCGGGGTCCGCGTGCTGAAGGCGGAGGAAGTCTACGCCCTCTGATCCCCGCATCCCGGGGGGCGCCGCGCCCCCCGGGAACCGCGGGACGTCCCGCTCCCCCTATCCGGGCTCCGGCTTCCGCAGGAATGCCGTGAGAGCGATCGCGATCGCCGCGAACGCCGCCGCCATGTAGAAGGCGCTCGAGAATCCCCCCAGCCGCTGCGCCATCATCCCCGCGACCGCGGGGCCCGTCATCTGCCCCAGCCCGAAGATGAACGTGACCAGTCCGAAGGCCTCCGCCGCCTTCCGGGCGCCCACGTAATCGCCCATCGCCGCCGCCATGATGGAGGGGATGCTCCAGGCGACCACGCCGTAGAATCCGATCGACAGGTACAGGAAGGCGCCGGGCAGCCGCGTGGCGGCCAGCAGGTAGGACACCGCCTGGAGGGAGAAGACCATGATCAGCCCCGCCTTCCGGCCGAGCCGGTCGGACAGCGTCCCGAAGACCGGCCCCGAGAAGAGGCTCAAAAACCCGATCCACATCCAGAACGTCCCGGCGACGTCCTCCGGGAAGCCCCGCTCCCGGACCAGCGTCGTGACGATGAAGGTGGCGTAGATCGGGTAGGTGTAGCCGAACAGGAAGTAGATGATCCCGAGATGGTAGACGACCCCTTTCCGGTAGACGCTCGGTTCCCGGGCGGCCGCTTCCGGGCGGGGGAGGGGCTGCGGCGCCTCGCCCCCACCGACGGGGGAGAGCCCCATGTCCTGCGGGCGGTCCCTCAGCAGCGCGAGGGCGGCGAGGGCGACCAGCGCCGTGAGGCCGCTCAGGATCATCCAGCTCACCCTCCAGCCCTCGGGCCCCACCTCCCGGTTGACGTAAGGGATCAGGCGTCCGGAGAGCATTATGGCGAACCCGCTTCCGATGACGATGAATCCGGCGGCCCGCCCCCGCAGCCGGCTCGAGAACCATGCGGAGACCAGCCCCATCACGGGGACGTTGACGGCTCCGCTCCCCATTCCGGTGATCGTGTACCAGATCATGACGGACCGGAAATCGCCCGCGCGGCTCACCAGCGCCATGGAGGCGCAGACCGCCAATAGCGCGAAAAATATGAATTTTCTTGGACCCGTTCTGCCGCTTGCGCGTGCACTGAGGAGGACGGAAACGAGGTAGCCGAGGAAATTCCCCGTGCCGATGAAACCCATTTCCGAATAAGAAAGCTTCAGCGTGGAGGCCATCGACGGGAGCAGCATGCCGAGCGCGAAGCGCGCGAAGCCGAGGCACGCCACGACGCAGAGCATGCCCGCTGCGACGACGACCCAGCCGTAATGGATCCTGTGTACGGAAGCGGGGGAAACCGGCATCCGTGGAAATATAACATTGTTTATGCCGGCCGGGCGATCTGTTGTGGACTCCCGGAAAATCCTGATTTAATATTCGGGAATTCCGCATCACCTATCAGAACGGAGGAAAGGAAGATGAGGACGACGAAGAGACTGGTTCCCGGATTCATATTTCTTACGGTTCTGCTGTGGGGGGCGGTTGCCCCGGCGGCGGAACCGATCCGGATCGGCGCGATCTTTTCGGTGACGGGTCCGGCATCCTTCCTCGGCGAGCCGGAGCGCAACACCGCCAAGATGCTCGAGGAGGACATCAACCGGTCCGGGGGAATCCTCGGACGTCCCGTCGAGCTCATCGTCTACGACGATGAGACGGACGCCACGAAGGCGGTCACGGCCGTCGACCGGCTGATCAAG
>JBFLWB010000147.1 GCA_040758155.1 Thermodesulfobacteriota bacterium | reverse complement strand
GCTGGACATGGACCTCTACCTGCGGATCGCCCCCGAGCTGTACCTGAAGCGACTGCTCGTCGGGGGGCTCGAGCGGGTCTTCGAGATCAACCGGAACTTCCGGAACGAAGGGATCTCCACCCAGCACAACCCCGAGTTCACGATGCTCGAGTTCTACCAGGCGTATGCGACCTTCGAGGAGCTGATGGCGCTGACGGAGGACATGATCTCCTCCCTGGCGAGGGAACTGACCGGCGGTATGAAGGTTCCATACCAGGGGGAAGTCATCGATTTCACCCCCCCATGGGAGAGGATCACCATCGCGCAGGCCGTCGCCCGGCACGGCGGAGTCCCGGAGGAGAAGCTGTCGGAGGAACCGTTCTTGAGAGGGATGGCGAAGGAGCTTAATCTCCCCGGCGCCGAACGGGCCTCCATGGGCGACCTCCTGGCGGCCGTCTACGAGGAGGTCGCGGAGCGGAAGATCGCCGGCCCCGCGTTCGTGACCGAGTTCCCGATCGAGGTGTCCCCGCTGTCGCGTCGGAACGACCGCCGCCCGCAGCTCGTGGACCGGTTCGAGCTGATCGTCCGGGGGCGGGAGATCGCCAACGCCTTCTCCGAGCTGAACGATCCGGAGGACCAGAGGGGGCGGTTCGAGGAGCAGATCCGCCGGAGGGAGCGGGGGGACGAGGAGGCCCATTTCCTGGACGAGGACTACATCCGCGCGCTCGAATACGGGATGCCGCCCGCCGCGGGCGAAGGGATCGGGATCGACCGGCTCGTGATGCTGCTCACCGACTCCCCGTCGATCCGAGAGGTGATCCTGTTCCCGCATCTCCGGAAAGAGGGGTAGGAAGGTTGCGCGTCCCCGTCGAGCTTCACATCGCCGAGAAATACCTGCTGGCGAAGCGGAAGCAGACGTTCATCTCCATCATCACCTTCATCTCCGTGGGCGGGGTCGCGGTCGGCGTAATGGCGCTGATCATCGTGCTCGCCGTGATGAGCGGCTTCGAGCGCGAGCTGAAGGACCGGATCCTCGGGGCGACGGCGCACATCCACGTGACCAGCCTGGACGGCTCCGTCGCGAAGCCGTTCGAGGCGGCGGAGCGGGTGCGGAAGTTCGAGGGGGTCGCAGCCGCGTCGCCCTACATCTTCAGCCAGATGATGATCTCCTCGGGGAGCGGCTCCGTCGGCGGCGTGCTGCGCGGAGTGGACACCGCCACCTTCGGGAGCGTCACCCGCCTGACGAAGGACCTGCGGGTCGGGAAGCTGGAGGACCTTCACCGGCCGGCGGCCGGCGGGATGCCGGGCGTCATCCTCGGCAAGGAGCTCGCGGGGAACCTCGCGGTGGGGGCGGGGGACCTCGTCGAGATCCTGGTTCCCGGCGGGTCGATCACCCCCCTGGGCGCGTTCCCGAAGACCGCGCGGTTCCGCGTCGCGGGGATCGCCGAGTCCGGCATGTACGAGTACGACGCGACCTTCGCCTACATCTCCTTCGAGGAGGCGGGGCGGCTGCTGGGGCTGGAGGGGCGCGGAACCGGGATCGAGGTGCGGGTCCGCGACATCTACGCCGCGGCCGACATCGCCAAGCGGCTGAGGGCGGAGCTCGGCTACCCCTTCTGGGCCAAGGACTGGATGCAGACCAACCGGAACCTGTTCTCCGCCCTGAAGCTCGAGAAGGTCGTGATGTTCATCATCCTGGTCCTCATCGTGATGGTCGCCGCCTTCAACATCATCAGCACGCTCATCATGGTCGTGATGGAGAAGACCAAGGACATCGCGATCCTGATGACGCTGGGCGCGACGCGCGCGACCATCCGCCGCATCTTCGCCATCGAGGGGCTGATCATCGGGATCTCGGGGACGGCCCTCGGGACCTTCCTGGGCGCCATCCTTTGCTACCTTCTGCGGCGGTACCGGTTCATCAGCCTTCCGAGCGACATCTACTACATCACCACGCTCCCGGTGCTGCTGGAGGTCAAGACGGTGCTGCTCGTGGTCGCGAGCTCCATCCTGATCTGCTTCCTCGCCACGGTGTACCCGGCGGCCCAGGCCGCGCGGGTCGATCCCGCCGAGGCCATCCGATATGAGTGACGTCCCCGTCCTCCGCGCCGAGGAGATCCGGAGGGTGTTCCGCCGGGACAGGTACGACATCCACGTGCTCAAGGGTGTATCTCTCTCCATACGGCGCGGGGAGACGGTCGGCGTGGTGGGGGTCTCCGGCGCGGGGAAGACCACGCTCCTGCAGATCCTGGGTACCCTCGACCGCCCCACCTCCGGAAGAATCCTTTTCGAGGGCGAGGACATCACCGGGCTGAGGGAAGAGCAGCTGGCGTCGCTGCGCAACCGGAAGATCGGGTTCGTCTTCCAGTTCCACAACCTGCTGCCCGAGTTCAGCGTCCTCGACAATGTCATGCTCCCCTGCCGGATCGCCGGGATGGACCCGCGGGAGGCGAGGCGCCGGGCGGAATCGCTTCTCGGGGAGGTCGGACTCTCCGAAAGGCTGGCCCACCGGATGGGGGAGATCTCCGGGGGAGAGCAGCAGCGGGCGGCGGTCTGCCGCGCGCTCGTGATGGAGCCGTCCGTTCTTTTAGCCGACGAACCGACCGGAAACCTCGACCGGACGACCGCCGCCGGAATGGTCGACCTGCTCCTCGAACTGAACCGGGCGCGCGGGCTTTCGGTCCTGATGGTGACCCACAACGACCGGGTGGCAGGGCGCCTCGACCGGGTGATCCGAATCGACGACGGACGGATCGTCGAATGAAGGGAAAGGTCCGCCTCCCGGGGGGATTGTGCGCCTTCCTTCTCTGCGCCTTCATCCTGGCGGGAACGGGGGGGAGCGTCCGGGCGGATGGATTCCGGGTGGTGGCCGTCGACGTGCAGGGCGCGAAGAGGGTCCCTCCGGACGACATCCGGCAGGCCATGTCCACGAGGGTTGGGCAGGAGCTCGATCTCGCCAGGATCCGGGAGGACATCAAGGCGATCTCGCGGATGGGATATTTCCGGGGCGTGACCATCGACAGCGAGGAGGTGGAGGGCGGATACCGGCTGACCGTCGTCGTTTCGGAGAAGCCGGTCGTCGCCTCGGTCGCGATCGAGGGGAACAAGGATGTCGACCTGAAGGACCTGAAGGAAGGCGTCACGGTGAAGGAGCGGTCGCTGTTCCAGGAGGAGAAGGTAAAGGAATCCGTCAATAATTTAAGGGAAATAATCAAAAACAATGGATTTATCGATGCTGAGGTCGAATCCGTCGTCTCGGAGGACGCCGAGGGCGCCATCCGCGTGACCTTCCGGATCGCCGAGGGGGAGAAGCTCAAGATCGAGAAGATCGTCGTCGAGGGGAACCTGTATTTTTCCCGCAAGCAGATCCTGAAAGCGATGGAAACCAACGAGGAGGGCTTCTTCTCCTTCATCACGAATTCGGGGGTCTACAAGAAGGACGTCCTGGAAAACGACGTGATGAAGCTCGAGGCGTTGTACCAGAACGCCGGCTTCCTCGACTCGAAGATCTCCGACCCGCAGTTCGACCGCGGGAAGGAGGGGCTGGTCCTGACGCTGCGGATCTACGAAGGACGGCAGTACCGGATCGGCACGATCCGCTTCTCGGGGGAGTCCGGGGTCTCCGAGGAAACGCTTCGGAAGACCGTGAAGCTGAAAAGCGGAGACCTCTTCAACCGGGAGATCCTCCTGTCCGACCTGCTGGCGCTGACCACGCTGGTGAACGACCAGGGGTACGCGCAGGCGCTGGTGTCGCCGGGCCTCGAGAAGCGAAAGGAGTATCCCGTCGCGGACCTGACCTACCGGATCGAGCGGGGGAGGATGTTCCACTTCGGGAAGGTGGAGATCGCGGGGAACACGAAAACGTTCGACCGGGTCGTGCGCAGGTCCGTCGACGTCGCCGAGGGGGCGACCTATTCCGCGACGAAGCTGAAGACCACCAAGGAGAACCTCACGCGCACCTCCTACTACAAGGACGTGAAGGTGACCACCGCGCCGGCCGACAACGCCGCGGAGATGGATGTGAAGGTGGAGATCCAGGAAGCGCCCACGGGCACGCTTTCCGGCGGGATGGGATACAGCTCGATGGACGGGATCTTCGGGGTCGTCCAGTTGAGCGAGAACAACCTCTTCGGACGCGGCTGGAAGGCGTCGCTGAACTCGCAGTTCGGATCGCGGCGGACCTCCTTCACGCTCGATTTCCGGAACCCGCACCTGTTCGACACGGATTACAGCCTGCTTACGACGCTTTACAACAACAAAATCGAGTACGAGGATTTCAAGAAGGATTCGAAGGGCGGCAGGATCGGGGTGGGGTACAACCTGAGCCGCTTCCTCCACGGCAGCGTGTCGTTCGCCCTGGACGACACGAAGGTCCTCCCGGTGGAGAACGAGCTCCCCGAGGACATCGTCCGGAAGGAGATCGAGAAGGGGAAGCAGAAGACGCGGAGCCTGATCGTCAGCGCGACCCGGAACACCACCGACCGGTACATCGATCCGTCGAAAGGCACCGTCCAGTCCGTCTCCGTGCAGTACGCCGGGGGACCGTTGGGCGGGGACACCCAATTCCTCAAGTACATCCTGAACGCCAAGGCGTTCTACCCGGTGACCGCATCCACGGTCCTCTCGGCGTCCCTGCTGTGGGGGCATGTCGTCAGCACCGACGGGGGATGGGGGAAAGGCGAGGTCCCCCTCTATGAGCGGTTCTTCCTCGGAGGGCCCTACAGCATCCGGGGATTCCGTTCCCGGACCCTTTCGCCGATCGATCCGAACACCGGCGAGAAGGTCGGCGGCAACAAGGATATCATCGGCAACGTCGAGTACCAGTTCCCGCTGGGAAGCGACACGGGCTTCAAGGGGGTGTTCTTCGTCGACGCCGGGAACACCTGGCGGCAGGGCGCCTGGCCGTTCGTGGACGAGAGGATCTGGATCGGCTACGGAACGGGCGTGCGGTGGTACTCGCCGATGGGCCCCATGCGGTTCGAGTACGGCTGGAACCTCAACCGGCCGCCGGGAGCGCCCGCAAGCGTTTTCGAATTCACGATCGGCACGGTGTTCTAAAGAAAATAGTTCCACAAGGAGCGGAAATGATGCGGAAGACGGGAATCATCGCGGTGGCGGCATTCGTTGCGGCGTCCTTCGCCTGCCCGGCGCTTGCGGAGGGCATTCGGATCGCGGTCGTGGACGTCAACAAGGTCCTGAACGAGTCCGAAGAGGGGAAGGCGGCCAAGAAGAAAATGGAGGCCCGCTACGAGGAGCTGAAGAAGGAAATCGACGCGAAGCAGGAAGAGCTGAAGAAGCTGAAGGACGAGATCGACAAGCAGAAGGTGATCGCCTCGAAGGAGAAGCTGAAGGAGAAGGAGGACGCCTTCCAGGCGAAGCTGAACGATCTGAGGAAAATGACCCAGGAGTCGGAGCGGGAGATGCAGGGGCGGCAGGGCGAGCTGACCCGGGAGATCCTGAAGCGGATCGAAGGGCAGATCGACGCCCTCGTCAAGGCCGAGAAGTACGACCTGATCCTCGAGCGGTCCGCCGGGGTGATCCACGTCGTCGATTCCATGGACCTGACGGGAAGGGTCCTCGAAATGTTGAACAAGGAAAGGAAGGGCGCGGGGTCCGAAAAGACGCCGGGACCCGAAAAAGCGCCCGCCGAGAAGAAGGGGTCCGGCGTGAAAAAGGAGGGCGGCGGTGGCAAATAGATTCCTTCTTTCGGAGCTGGCGCCGAAGATCGGCGCCGCGCTCCAGGGACCGGACGCCGAGGTCGGGGGGATCGCCTCCATCGAAGAGGCGGGCCCGGAGCAGGTGACCTTCCTGTCGAACCCGAAATACGCGGTGCATGCGCGGGAGACGAAGGCGGCCGCGATCATCGCCAAGGCGCCCGTCGCGGGGGCGGGGTGCGCGTTTCTTCTGTCGCCGAACCCATATCACTCCTTCGCGTGCGCCGTCGAGCTGTTCCATCCGACGGTGCGGCCCCCCGCGGGAATCTCTCCCCAGGCGAGCGTCCACCCGGGGGCCGTCCTGGGGAAGGACGTCTCGATCGGACCCTTCGCCGTCGTGCAGGAAGGGGCGGTCATCGGCGACCGGGCCGTGCTCCTCGCCGGCGTCTTCGTCGGGGCGGGCGCTTCCGTGGGCGAGGATTGCCTCCTCCATCCGCGCGTGACGCTGTACCATGGCGTGAAGGTGGGGAAACGGGCGATCCTCCACGCCGGATGCGTCATCGGGAGCGACGGGTTCGGCTTCGCTCCATCGGAAACGGGGTTCAAGAAGATCCAGCAGGTCGGGATCGTCGAGATCGAGGATGACGTGGAGATCGGCGCCAACACCACGATCGACCGGGCCGCGCTGGGCGTCACCCGGATCGGCCGGGGGACCAAGCTCGACAACCTGATCCAGGTGGGCCACAACGTCGTCATCGGGAAGAACACCGTCATCGCGGCGCAGACCGGGATCTCGGGAAGCTGCAAGGTCGGGGACCGGGTGATGATCGGGGGGCAGGCGGGGCTGGCAGGGCACCTGGAGGTCGGCGACGGAGTGATGCTCGGGGCGAAGACGGGCGTCGCCACATCCATCTCCGCGAAGGAATCGGCCGCGTGGTCCGGCATCCCCGTGATGCCCCACAAGACGTGGCTGCGGATGGTGATGCTGCTGCCTTCGCTTCCAGAGCTGTTCCGGCGGGTGAAGCGGCTGGAGGGCGGAAATCCGGAGAAAGAGGAGGGATGACGTTGATTTCATGCCAGGAAATCATGGACCTGCTGCCGCACCGCTATCCGTTCCTGCTTGTGGACA
>JBFLWB010000146.1 GCA_040758155.1 Thermodesulfobacteriota bacterium | reverse complement strand
GAAAGGAGGGCGTCATGGCGAAGCGACGGCGCAAGGGGAACTGGTACCTCGACATCCCGGTGAAGAAGGCCTCTGGCCAACCCCTGGCCGACGGGAAGAGCGTTGAGCCGACGCAGCCCCAGCACCAGGAAGCACCACTCTCGACGAAGGGGGATGCCTGCGATTGAGACCTTCCACGCCACGCGGGTGGCTCTGCTGGGCGCTCTACGTGTCTGCCAGGTACGCCCAGCCCCACGGCGTGAAGTACGAGTACGACGGCCGCCAGGACTGGCGCACGAACGACCAGCGGGAGGAGGCGATCAGCGTCTCCCTCATGGCGGAGAGGGCCTCACACGAAGTGTGCGGCAACGGGATCGGGTACGCGCTGCTGACGGCGTACTACGCGGACGACGCGCCCTGGTTCTCCTTCTCCCGACCGGAGCAGCGGATCATCGCGAGGACGGCGAGGGACTTCTACCGGCGATTGAGGGAGGCCGGGTTCCTCTCGTGACTGGCCTTTCGGTGTGCTGCGGAAAGAGCCACGAAATTGTTGGCCTCCCCTATGCCATATATATAGTAATATGGCACGAAGGGGGACGGAAACTATGGCGAAGAAGATGGTCAAGGTGATCGCTTTGGTCGAGGAGGAGCAGCGGCGGCGGCTGTACCACGCCCTCTTGGATGAGAACAAGAGCTTCGCCGAGTGGCTTCGTGAGCAGATTAACGCGTACCTGGTGCGTACGGACGAGAAGACTCGACCGACAAAGAGGGCGAGAGGCAGGGGTTAAGAACCTCGGGGGGAGGAGACACTATCATGGCAATCCGGAAGCGCGGGAGCATCTGGTACATCGACTACTACGCCGGGGGCAAGCGGCACGTGGAGGCGGTCGGCCCGTTGAAGAAGGACGCGGAGGCCGCCCTCGGTGGGATCAAGAAGGAGATTCGAGAGGGGCGGTGGTTCCCCCGAAAGCTGCGGGAGGTCCCCTTCGACGACCTGGTGGACGAGTACGAGGGCGCGGCGAAGTCGAAGAGGAGCTACCACGTCGAGAAGTCCTACATCGCCAAGGTGAAGGAGTACTTCGAGGGGCGGCTCCTCTCGGAACTGACTCCCCTCGACGTGGAGCGGTTCAAGGCCGACCGGAAGGGTACCCCGACCCGGGGCAATCGACCCCGGACCGGGACGGCGGTCAACCGGGAGCTGGCCTGCCTGCGGGCGATGCTGAACAAGGCCGTCCAGTGGGGGATGATCGAGAAGAACCCCGCCGCGCGGGTGAAGATGTTCCCCGAACCCCCCGGTCGGAACTGCTTCCTGACCGTCGAGCAGGCGGGGCGGCTGCTCGACGCGTGCGCCCCGCACCTGCGGTCCATCGTGCTGTGCGCGCTGGAGACCGGGATGCGGAAGGCGGAGATCCTCGGCCTGAGGTGGTCGGACATCCGCAACGGGATGGTCTACCTCCCAGCGAACCGGACGAAGAACGGGAAGCCCCGCGAGGTCCCTGTGTCCCAGCGGCTCTCTACCGAGCTGCTGCGGCTGCGCAACCGGCGCCGGACCGAGGATGTCTCGGTCGCGTCCGACCTCGTGTTCCAGCCCCCGAGGAAGCGGGTGGGTAAACGGCGGGGCAAGGTGGAGGTGGTGACCGGCCCGATGCGATCGATCCGGAATGCCTGGGACACGGCCCTTGAGAAGGCCGGGATCGCGCCGACCTTCCACTTCCACGACCTGCGGCACACGTTCGCCAGCCACCAGAAGATGGCCGGGGTGGACGACTACACCCTGATGGAACTCCTCGGGCACTCGGACTTCACCATGATGAAGCGATACGCGCACCTCACGCCGGAACATAAACGGAAGGCGGTGGAGATGCTCCCTTCGTGGACGGAAACAGACCCCGCTGTGGTTCCTGCGGCGACGGACGAGGTGTGCTGATGGAGCCGAGGAAGGTGCTGACGGAGAACATGGGGGGCGAGGTTGACTTCTTCTTTAGCGAGTACGTCTTCAATTTCATCCGCCGCGACATCGAGAGGGAGATCGCCCTCGCCCGCGCAGGTAACAACGCTTCAAATTTTCTCGCTGCTCTCGGGCTTCTCTGCTACACGGACATGCTCGGCGGATTCATTTCCGGGTCCTGGGAACACGGGAGATCGAGGGGAAATTTCGACGTCTTCTTCGACGCGCTTGGAGACGAGTACGTTGCTTTCCGGAAAGCGATCGAACCGCAGAATCCGTACTCGGTTTACCGGTGCGGGATGGTCCATGAGTATGCGGTGAAGGAACCGTGCCGAATCGCCATGCTGAAGGTCAAGGCTACATGTGGCGTGTGGAAAGATGCAGAGGGCCGCTACCAGTTCTGCGTCGAGAAATACTTCGAGGACTTCATGGTCGCCGCTTGGGCGCTATACGATCGGCTCATGGCTACGCCGAGCGTCGCGATGCCGAAGCGATAGAAGGCCGAAAAAAGTAGTCACAAACCGGTAACAAATCGAGGGAGGGAAGAAAATGGGGTTACGGGCAATCGCCCGTAACCCCTTAATTTCTGGTGCCGAAGAGGGGAGTTGAACCCCTACGCCCATTGAAGGGCACTAGACCCTGAATCTAGCGCGTCTGCCAGTTCCGCCACTTCGGCACGACTGCTGCGGAAGTTCAAAATTATAACAAAACATTTCCGGCGGCAATCAACAAAAAACCTTCCCGTGGAATTCCCCCGGGGGCCAAGTATCATTGGTATATGCGCGATCAGTCCTATTGGGAGCGGTGGATCCGGCAGAACGGCACCTCCCTTCGGGAGCGGATGGCCACCATCAAGGATTGGTACCGGGAGGCCGGCGTCGAGAAGGGAGAGCGCCGCTCCTTCAAGGCCGCCCTCAAGGCATCGGATCCCGAAGGCTTCCCGGGCAGGAAGCCGAAGAAGCCGCCGCGCCGCGGCAAGGGAAGGTGGGGGGAGGGCGCTCCGCGGGAAATCCCGCCCGTGCGACGCACCGGGAGCGGGACCGGAGGGACGCTCGAAGGGCGGCTGCGCATCACGCGGGAAGGCCGCCCGATCGTCATCCCCGATGAGCCGGACGCCCCCATTGTCCGCATCCCCGGCCATTCCCTTGCGGGGGCGTGGCCCAGGGACCGCGTTCAGGTGCGGATCGAGCGCCGGCGCGGAGGGGCGCCGCCCTACGGGAAGATCGAGCGGGTCCTCGAACGGGGGATCCGCTCGTTCGTCGGCCGGTACGTCCCTTCGGGAGGCCGTTCCTTCGTCCGTTTCCGCGACCGCGATTCCGACCTGCTCCTCGAGGCCGATGTCCCGCGGGGATTCGCCGCGGAGGCGGGGGAGATCGTGCTCGCCGAAGTCAGCGAATATCCGGGCGGCCGGTCGGAGGGACGGGCGCGCATCGAGAGGTCGCTGGGGAAATCGCACACGATGGAGACGCTTTTCCTGGCCGTGGCGTCGTCGATGGACCTCCCGGTGGAATTTCCGGAGGCTGCCGGCGCCGAGGCGGCGGCGATCCCCCAGGGGGTCCGCCTGTCGTCGTGCGAGGATGGGCTGCAGCACGGAGACGAATCGCTCCCCCGGGAGGAGCTGCGCCACCTGCCGTTCGTCACGATCGACGGGGAGGACGCGCGCGATTTCGACGATGCGGTGTGCCTCGTCCCGGAGGGCGACGGCTTTCGCCTGCACGTCGCGATCGCCGACGTCGCGCATTACGTGGCGCCGGGATCGGCGATCGACCGCGAAGCGTACGCCCGGGGCACCAGCGTCTATTTTCCCGACCGTTGCATCCCGATGCTCCCGCGGGAGCTTTCGGAGGGAGTGTGCAGCCTGAAGGCCGGCGTGAACCGGCTGACGATGAACGTGGAGGTGCCGATCCGTCCCGGCGGGGGACTCGGACCGCCTTCGTTCCGTCCCGCGGTCATCCGGAGCCGGGCGCGGCTGACATATGACGAGGTCCACGAACGTCTCGCCCGGGAAGACGAGGGGGAGATCGGGCGGATGCTCCGGGACATGGCGACGGCGGCGGGCTGGCTGACGCTGGCGCGCGCCGGCAGGGGCGCCCTGGATTTCGACCTGCCGGAGTCGAAGATCGCCGTCGAGGCGGGGATGCCCGTCTCCGTCCTTCCCGCGCCGAGATGGGAGTCCCACCGCATCATCGAGGAATTCATGCTGGCGGCGAACACCGCGGTGGCCGAGTTCCTGTCCGGCAGGGGCGACCCGTTCCTGTTCCGGATCCACGAGGAGCCGGCGGCCGACAAGGTGGAGGAGTTCGAGACCGCCGCGGGGCGCCTCCTGCGGCGATCTCGGTCAACCGACCGGCGGGACGTGGCGTCCCGCCTGAAGGCGTGGGCGGACCTCGCGCGGGGCGGCAAGTACGAGCGGGCGATCCACATGATGCTCCTGAGGAGCCTGATGCTCGCCAGGTACGGGCCTCAGACGAAAGGGCATTTCGGCCTCGCGCTCTCGCGCTATACCCATTTCACCTCCCCGATCCGGAGGTACCCTGACCTGGTCGTACACCGCGCGCTCCGGGCGGCGCTCGGGGACAGGAAACTGGCGCCTTACCTGCGCGCGCTCGCGGAACGGGGGGAGAAGATGGGGGATCACCTCTCCGACAGGGAACGGCTGGCGATGGACGCCGAGCGGGCGGTTTCCGCCCGGGCGAAAGCCCTCTTCATGACGGGCAGGACGGCGGAGGTCTTCGAAGGAAAGGTCTCTTCCCTCGTCCCGTCGGGATTTTTCGTGGAGCTTTCCGACTGGATGGTGGAGGGGATGGTCCACATCTCCACCCTGCGCGACGACGAATACCGCTTCTCCCGCGACCGGATGGAATGGGTCGGGACGTTCCGCCGGAGACGGATCGCCCTCGGCGACCGGGTGCGCGTCCGGGTGCGCCGGGCGGACCCGGAACGCGGGGAAGTGGACTTCCTTTTCGTTGAAAACCTGAGGGAATATCCCTAAAATAAAGGCCAATCCGGGGGTGATGATGCGAAGGAAAATTCTTCTTGCCGAGGACAGCGTCACCATTCAGAAAGTCTTTGAGCTCGCACTCGCCCGGTCCGACGTGACCCTGGTCACCGTCGAGAACGGGGACGATGCGGTGCGCGCCGCCTCGGAGGCGGCGTTCGACCTGGTGATCGCCGACCTCACCCTGCCGGGCAAGGACGGCTTCGAGGTGGCTTCCGCGATATCCGAAAGGGAATCGACCAGGGAGCTGCCCGTGCTGATCCTTTCCGGGGCCCACATTCCGCTGGACGAGGGGCGACTGAAGGCATCCGGCGCGAAGGGGGTCCTGTTCAAGCCGTTCGATTCCGCGGAGATGCTGGAAAAGGTGGAAGACCTTCTCCGGAAGCCCGCGGCGGCGCCCCCCGCCGCATCGCCGGAACCCCCTCCGGCGGTGGACGAGCACTGGAACTTCAGCGATGTCCTCGACGAGGTCGAGGAGCCTGCGCCCGCCCAGGCGCTGCCGGCGGTGGGTGTGAAGGAAGAGCCGCCGGGCTACGACGAGTTCGACGTGTCGATCGACGACATCGAGGAGCCGCCTCCGGTCGCTTCGGAAGGGGAGCTCGCCGAAATCGAAGAGATCGAGGAACTCGAGGAAATCGAGGAGATCCCGGAGGAGATCCCGGAAGGAATCCGGGACGAAGTCCCGGTGGAGGCATTCGTGGATTCCCCTGTAGAATCCCCGGCGGAAACCCCGGAGGAGATCCAGGAAGCGATCCTGGAAGAGGTCCCGGAGATGCGGGAAACACATCTGGTGCAGGAGATGGCGGAGGAAACGGAGCCGCCGCTCCCGCCCTATGCCCCCCCGGCGGTCCCCGCGGACGAGGCGCTCGAGGAGAAACTGAAGGAACAGTTCGCCGCCCGGGCCGAAGCCGTCTTCCGCGATGTGGCATCCGAAGCAGTGGAGAAGGCGATGTGGGAGATGATGGACCGACTTGCCGGGGAATTCTCGGCAAGAATACGCGAATCGGTCGAAGCCGTCGCATGGGAGGTGATCCCGGCCACCGCGGAGGCGCTGATCCGGGAGGAGATCTCCCGGATCCGGACCCAGGCCGGA
>JBFLWB010000145.1 GCA_040758155.1 Thermodesulfobacteriota bacterium | reverse complement strand
GAACGGGTTCCCGGTCCACCTGGACCGGCATGCCCACGAGGCCGACGGGATCGTGGCCGTCAACCGGATCAAGCCCCATGTGGCCTTCCGCGGGAAATGCGAAAGCGGGCTGATGAAGATGCTTGTCATCGGCATGGGCAAGCAGAAGGGCGCCGACATCTGCCACGAGCTGGGGTTCGGCAAGATGGCGGAAAACATCATGGCCTTCGGCCGGGTGACCCTCGCGAAGTCGAACGTCCTGTGCGGCGTGGGGATCGTCGAGAACGCCTACCATGAGACCGCCCGGCTGGAGGTGCTGGCCGGGGCGGAGATCCCGGAACGGGAGCCGGAGCTGCTGGAGGAGGCCTGGCGTCTCTACCCCCGGATCTACTTCGACCGGCTCGACGTACTGATCATCGACGAGATCGGGAAGGACATCAGCGGCACGGGGTTCGACACCAACGTGGTCGGCCGCTACCATACCCCGTACGTCAGCGGCGGCCCGGCGATCACCAAGGTGGCCGTCCTCGACATCACCGATCGGTCGCACGGCAACGCCAACGGGCTGGGCATCCTCGACTTCACCACTCGCAGGGCGTTCGACAAGTTCAGCTTCGAGCACACCTACCCGAACGCGCTCACGTCCACCGTTCCGGCGAGCGTCAAGATCCCGATGGTGCTCAAGAGCGACCGGCAGGCGATCCAGGCGGCGATCAAGACGTGCAACATCCTCGACAAGAAAAGCGTGCGCATGGCCCGGATCCGGAACACCGTGGCCCTGGACGAAATCCAGGTGTCGGAGATCCTCTTGCCGGAGGTGAGAGAGAGCAAGTATCTTGAAGCGGCAAGCGAACCGTTCGACATGCCTTTTGACCGCCGCGGAGGGCTGATCGGCGCTGCGTCGCCGACCGGCGGCCGCGAGGAAGAATATCCCTAGGGAGGAGAGAGCACATGCGGAAGAGAACGCTGCTCGTCGCAATTGCCCTGCTGGCCGTCGTATTCGCCCCGAACGCCTTCGGTGCGGAGGCGGACTACCCGTCGAAGCCCATCACCGCGCTGATCGGTTTTTCCCCCGGCGGCGGGAGCGACGTGGCGCTCTCCATGGTCCGGCCGGGCCTCGAGAAGGTGCTGAAAACCACCATCGTCCCCGTCTACAAGCCGGGCTCCGGCAGCGACATCGGCGCCACGGAACTGGCGATGTCCAAGCCCGACGGCTACACCATCTTCCTCTCCTGCACGCCGTTCATCCCCATCAATGCGTACGTACGGCAGACCAACTACAAGGTCTCCGACATCCAGTTCGTCGCCAACGTCGTGTCGGACTGGGGGCTGCTGGCGGTAAAGGCGGACAGCCCCTACAAGACGCTCGGCGACATCGTCAAGGCCGCCAAGGAAAAGCCGGGGACGGTCACCGTCGGCGTGTCGGCTTCCCCCGGGGACGACTGGTTCGCCATGCAGATGTTCCAGGAAAGCTCCAACGCAAAGTTCAATATCGTCGTGTTCTCGGGGGACGGGCCGTCCTGGCAGGCGGCGATGGCCGGCCACGTCGCCGCCACCGCGAACAACCTGGGGATCGTATACCCCCAGCTCAAGGCAGGCACGCTCCGCGCCCTGGCGATCATGTCCGAAAAGCGGAGCCCCTACCTCCCGGACGTCCCCACCTTCAAGGAGCTGGGGTACGACTTCACCAGCTTCTCGGCGAGGGGAATCTCCATGCCGAAGGGGACGCCCAAGGCCGTCGTCGACAAGTTCGCCGCCGCCGTGAAGCAGGTGATGGACTCCGAGGAGTTCAAGGCGAACGCGGAGAAGACGGCGTTCCCGGCGTATTACCTGGGGCCGGAGCAGTACGGCGCGATGATGCAGAAGCTGGACCAGGCCTATCGGCCCCTGTGGGACAGGTACGGAAAAGCGGCGGCAGGCGGGAAATGACATGAGGAGCGCGGGGGAGGCCGGCAGGCCTCCCCCGCAAGGACCCTTCCGATGAGGAAATACCGCGGAATCCTGTTCCCGGGCGCGATGCTGGCCGCGGGAGCGATCTACGGTTACATGGCCCTGAAGATGCCTTTGGGGAACCTGTCCATGCCCGGCGCCGGTTTCTACCCGACGGTCGTGGGCGCGTTCCTCGTCATATCGGCCCTGGTGTGCCTGTTGCAGGAGCTGCGGTCGCCAGATGCCGTACCGCCGGATACCACACCCTCGGCGGACGGGTCCGCGGCAGCGGGGGGCAGGGTCGGCAGGATGGCGTGGCTGACGGCCCTCATGATCGGCTACATCCTCGCGCTGAAGCCGCTCGGCTACCCCGTTTCCATCGCCGCCTTCCTCGTGGCGGCGACCCGGATCTTCGGCGCCCGCAACTGGGCGGTCGCGGCGATCGTGGCCGTGGTCCTTTCCGTCGTTTCCTATTTCGCATTCATCGTCTGGCTGAAGGTTCCCTTGCCTCTCGGGATACTCGACGGGATCCTGGGGTAGGAGCGGCAAGCGTGGATACCTTCCAAGGTCTGCTGACCGGGTTTTCGGTGGCACTGAGCCCCCTGAACCTCCTCTTCGGGTTCCTGGGGGCGGTGGTCGGGACGGTCATCGGTATCCTGCCGGGGCTCGGGCCCCTCGGGACCATGGCGCTCCTCCTGTCGCTCACGTACGGGCTCGAGCCGACGGCGGGCATGATCCTCTTCGCAGGCATCTACTTCGGGGCGATGTACGGCGGCTCGACGACGTCGATCCTCCTGAACATCCCAGGGGAGGCGGCGTCCGTCGTCACCGTGATAGAGGGCTACCAGATGGCCCGCCGCGGCCGCGCGGGGGCCGCCCTGGCCGTCGCGGCCATCGGTTCGTTCGTCGCCGGGACGATCAGCCTGGTCGGCCTGAGCTTCCTCGCCCCGACGCTGGCAAGGGCCGCCCTGAAGTTCGGGCCGGCGGAATATTTCGCCGTGGCGTTCGTCGGGCTCCTGGTGATGACCCGGTTGACGGGGGGGAGGCTCACGCGGTCGCTGATGCTGATCGCCTTCGGGCTGGCGCTCGGCACGGTGGGCATGGAAACCCTGGCCGGCTACATGCGCTACACCTTCGGGCAGCCCCTGCTCGCCCAGGGGATCGATTTCCTCCCCGTCGCAATGGGGCTGTTCGGCATCTCCGAGGTGCTCGTCACGGCGGAGGAACGGCAGCGGAACATGCGGATGCAGCACGTGGGGTTCAGGGAACTGTGGCCGACGCTCGTCGAGTGGAAGCGGTCGGCGTGGCCGATGATCCGGGGATCCTTCATAGGCTTCTTCGTCGGGCTGATCCCCGGCCCGTCGCCGATCATCTCCACGATGGTCTCCTACGCGGTCGAGAAGAAGGTCGACAAGCACGGGGAGTTCGGGAGCGGAGCCATCGAGGGGGTCGCCGGGCCGGAAGCGGCGAACAACGCGTCGGTGGGGGCCGCCTACGTCCCCCTGATGGCGCTGGGGATTCCCTTCACCCCGGCGATGGCGGTGGTCATGGCGGTCCTGCTGATCCACGGCATCAATCCCGGCCCCTTGCTGATGACCCAGAAGCCGGACCTATTCTGGGGCGTGATCGCCAGCATGTACATCGGAAATTTCATGCTGCTCGTCTTCAACCTGCCCCTGGTGGGAGTGTTCGCGAGCATCATCCGAATCCCTCTCTTCATCCTCATGCCGTCCGTAATGCTCCTGTGCCTGGTGGGCGTCTACTCTGTCAACAACTCGCTTCTCGACATCTGGCTGATGGTCGGCTTCGGCCTGCTGGGCTATTTCCTGCGCCGACTCCGGTACGACCTGGCGCCCCTGGTCCTTGCGATGGTCCTCGGCCCGATGATGGAACGGAGCTTCCGGGAGGCGATGATGATCAACCGGGGCGACCTGACGGTGTTCCTGACCCGCCCCATCTCGGCGACGATCCTTGCGGTCGGGGCGTTCGCCCTGGTGGTCCCGTCGCTGATCGCATGGATCTGGCCGCGCGTGACGAGCAAATCGGGCGAGGCCGTGCCCGGCTCCTGAGATTCCCGCGGACGGTCAGAACGCCGGCGTCAGGACCCTGCCGTCCCTGAAGAACGCCTCCAGGTTCGCAAGGACGAGATCCTCCATCGCCTTCCGCGTCTCGAACGTCCCGCTTCCGACGTGCGGCGTCAGGACGACGTTTTCCCGGCGGAGCAGCCCGTCGGGGACGTTCGGCTCGTCGACGAATACGTCCAGGCCGGCGCCGGCGATGGTCCCGTCCGCGAGGGCGCGGACAAGGGCCTCCTGATCGACCACCGTCCCCCGCGATACGTTGACGAGGAAGCCCCCGGGGCCCAGTGCCTCCAGGACGGACGACGAGACCAGGCGGTCCGTCGAAGGCCCTCCCGGGACCGCCACGACCAGGAAATCGGCCCAGCGGGCCAGTTCCTCCAGCGAGGGTTCGAATCCGTACGGGACGCCCTCTGCCGGCTTCCGGTTGGTGTAGCGGACTTCCATGGCGAAACCCGCCGCCCTTCCGGCGACGGCGCGCCCGATCTCCCCGAGGCCGACGATGCCCAGCCGCTTCGCGCTGACGTGGGTGGTCAGCGGGAATCTTCCCGACGTCCAGCGGCCTTCCCGCACGAACCGGTCCGAGGCGGAGATCCCCCGCGCCGCGTCGATCAGCAGGCCA
>JBFLWB010000144.1 GCA_040758155.1 Thermodesulfobacteriota bacterium | reverse complement strand
GACGCGTCCGGCGGCCTGGCGGCCGGTTCCGCCGCGGAGGCGGCGGCCGCCGGGGCTTCTTCCGGCAAGGGTCCGGCGCCGGGCGGGGGGCCGCCCCCCTCCATCCTTCCGCACGCGGTTCCCGCCAGGAGGATGGCGAGCGCAAGCGCCGCCGACCTCCGTCCCCCTTTTCCCGGAA
Organism: Thermodesulfobacteriota bacterium; assembly: GCA_040758155.1. Lineage (NCBI taxonomy): Bacteria > Pseudomonadati > Thermodesulfobacteriota > Thermodesulfobacteriota bacterium. The sequence goes on along the minus strand of JBFLWB010000144.1, from coordinate 71,871 downwards.
CCATCGACCGTTCCATCAGAACGTCTCTTTCCACGCCTTGATGTTCTTCATCTGCGGGGGAGATTCGACCTTGATCTCCTCGACCGCCCCGGTAGAGAACCCCACGAAGATCGACGACTGTCCCGACGGGTAGACGGAAAGCGAGGGGCTGGACGGAATGCCCCCCGCGGTGCCTTCCCCCGATCCCGTGTAGACATGGTACGGGACTTTCGTCTCGGTTTCACCCAGAGAGGCGATCCCTCCCAGGGCGGCGCCCGCGTTCAGGATGTTCAGGCCGTACACCCTGGCGATCCCGCCCCCGCCGCACGCCTGGCCCACGTCGGGGGTGAACGTCGTGAAGTAGACGGCGTTGAAGAAGACCACGGGGTCGGAGAGGACCTTCTCCCCCGTGTGCGTATTGTTGTCGACCGAAGTGGACGGCACGCTCGCGAAGTTCACGTACCAGCCGACCCGCCCGGAGGCGATGGTTCCGCCGGCGGGGTTGGTGATGGACAGCGAAAGGTCCGAAAGGTTCGCCTCGGTCAGCGGCGAATCGGGCCAGAAACCGTCCGAATCGTCGACGGAGTAGAATTTCCCCGTCCCGAGGTTCGACACGGGGAACTCCTGGTCGCCGGTCCCGAAGAAGAGCCGGCGGGTGCTCTCGGTCGATGCCGAATACTCCACGCGGTGGTAGACCGGCTGCGATCCCGCCGGCGCCTGGAAGATCTTCTTCATGTCCCATTGCGAGTAGAGGTCGCTCGAGACCCCGGGGGTCGTGAAGCGGAACTTGTAGAGGGACCCGTCGAGATCCGAAACATAGACGAACCGGATATACCCGTTCGGATCGAGCACCGCGGTGGGAGAGGCGACGATCGCGTTGTCGATCCCGGTCGAGAAGATCTTCAGCGCCGTTCCCGTCGAGATGTCGAGGACGGTCAGGGTCTGCCCCGTGGACGTGGAGTCGGCCTGCCCTCCTCCGAAGACCGCGACCCAGCGGTCCGTCTCCGCGGAGGCGGACGTCGCCTTCACCTTCACCTTGCCGATGAACGGCTCGGACCAGCTCTGCCCGAGGGTCGATCCTCCCTGGTACTCCCAGAGCACCTTCGGGTAATTCGTGAAGTCGGTGGAATCCTTGCCGTTGCCCGGGTCGGTCACGTCGAGGGCGAAGTAGCCGTTCCCCCCCTTCCGAAGCCCCGAGATCAGGACCGTCCTCCACTCGGAAGGAACCTTGATCCCGTCGGAATTCGCGTCGATCCAGACGTCGGCCACCCGCGGCGAGGAATCGACGTAATATCCGTGCCGCGTCGTCTCCGCGGGGACGAATTCCTCGAGTTTCTCCAGGAGCATCCTGGGAACATACGCGAAGACCTCTTCCCCGGTGCCGGTGTCGTATCCCGGGGTCGGCGTCCTGTTGGCGTCGTATTCCCCGCCGAGGAAGCCGTGGAGCATCCCGTCGTTGGTGCCGACGAAGATGACCCGCTTACGCTTCGCCTTGCTCTTCGTGAAGCTTTCCTGGAGCGTCCCTCCCACCACCGCCGCCGAGGAATACCCGGTGTCGAAATAGAACTGGGAAGGGGGACCCACGACGACCGGCTTGGAATGGAAGATGTCGCCGAGCCGGTCGGCCCGGTCCACCCCACGGACGTAGTTCACCACCGTGTCCCGGGCGGCGGTGTTGTCGACTGCGAGCATCGCGGGGGTAACGCTCCCGGTGGTGAATTCGACACGGGACCAGTTGGTGTTGTCGTATCCCGCCGTGTAGATCCTCCGGCTCCCGGCGGCGGTGTTGTCCAGCACGTCGGAGGCGTCCCACAGCGGGGAGGAAATCGTGTTGTCGCTGTTGATCGTCAGCGCCTGGAGGTGCCCCTGCCAGAAGGTCGCCGGAGGGGGGCTGGGCGTGAAGCTGGCCTTGTAGAGGTAGTTCCGGTCCGTCATGCGGACCGACGCGACGGTCGGCGCGGTGAAGGAGTACATCCCGGCGGTGATCTGCTGGAAGATGTTCCGGAGCGCGACCGAGAGCTGGGACGCGTCGGTGGCGAAGAACGCCTTGTTCGCCGCCCTCGCGGTGTTGTCCCCGGAAGCGCCGATGCTGTTGTACTGCGCGACCGTCGCCTGGACGTTTTCCTGCTCCCCGGCGCGGCGCAGAACTTCCCGAAGGACGGCCTTGTCCTTCGTGTTGTCGCTGATCCCGACGCCGACGGTGAAGACGTTGACGGGAGGGGAATAGTTCTTCAGGTCGTACGCCCGCTGGATGACCGAGTTGTTCCGCGCGACCTGCCCGGTGTTTCCGCTCCACCCGTCCGCGTTGAACACCCCGTCGTCGTAGTAATCGGGGCCGGCCCCGGTCCCGCTCGAGCCGTCCAGCCCGCCGATCGTGTCCTCTCCGTCGGTGACCAGGACCGCGAAGTTCTGGCGGCAGATGTCGACCGTGTTGCCGCTCGTGGCGACGTTGAAGAAGTTCTTCGCGGCGTTGAGCGCCTGCGCGGTGGGGGTGCCGCCGCTGGCGTGGGCGTAATTGGTGGTGGAATCCCAGATATCCCGATAGCTCGTGTTGAACGGCGGGACGTTGTTGTCCGAGGGGTAGATCTGGTCCCGAATCAGGGTCCTTACCTCTCCGAAATAGGTAGTGAACGTCATGAGCCCCAGTCGGGCCTTCAGGATGTTCTCATCCTCCGTGGTGAGGTTGTTGCGGAAATCGGTGCTTTCGGCCTCCGTGTTGTTGGTCGGGAAGTTCTCCGGGTACGGCACCTCGCCGCCGGCGATCGTGTAGGTATAAGAGATCCTCGCCCCCTGGTTGTAATCGTGGTTGAATCGCTTTCCCGGATCGAACGGCGGGTTGTCGAAATAAAGCGTGTAGGGAGAACCCGAGCTCCTTCTCGTATAGGTCACGTTTTCGTTGGTCGACCAGGAGCCGATCCGTACGGTGCCTCCGGAAGAGGGACCGCCGGGGAAGAGCGCCCAGTCGGAGGCGCTGATGTGGTAAACGATGATGTATTCGTAATACCGGTTGTCGCTGATGCTTGTGGACAGGGTGGTCCGGTCCGTACGCTTCGCGTACTGCAGCTCCCCCCGGGCCGTCCCCGTGGCGGTATTGTCGTAGGTGGGCGTGCTCAGGTCCGCGTTGAGCAGGGTGTAAATGACCTTCCAGAGGATGTCCATCCGGCTCCCCGAAGGGCTGTCCCCGTCGAGGTCGCCGACGGAGAGGTCCGCCGATGTGTCCATGGAACCGGTGGTGTCGAGCATCAGGAGCACGTTCGGGTTCGCCGCGGTGGTGAACAGCTCCGTATCGTCGGCCGGCGCCGACGGGGGAAGCGCCACGAGGCAGCAGAGCAGCAGCGCCAGCCATGCAGCCGGTTTCCTCATCGTCGTCATCTCCGTATCTCCTTCCGCCTAATACATCGTGCCCGTAGGCACGGGGCCGAAATCCACCACGGCCTGCACGCTGCGCGAACCCGTGAACTGCGGAGGCGGCTCCCCCCGGCTCGTCACTTCGAAATCCGCGAACCGGAAATTCGATCCGTACCCCGCCCGAAGGGTCATCACGCCGGTCGTTCTCGAGGTGACCCGGTACAGGGATCCGTCGGGAAGGCCCAACGATTCCTCGAACAGCAGAACCTCGGGAACCCTGTTCATCCCGTAATTGGCCCCGGCGTCGGCGGAGTTGAGCGCCCCCGTCCCCACCCGCGACTGCAGCGCGATGCCCATCTCGGTCGTCGATATGCTGATGGCGTAGATGCCGATGGCGGTCAGGATCACCAGGAGCATCAGCGTCACCACGAGCGCGCTTCCCCGTTCGTCCATGAAGGATCCCCGCGGCGACGTCATGTTCCGGAATTCCGTGCGTCGATATTCACTTCGATGATCCTCCTTCGGTAGCCGTCCGTCCCCCCCGCGGGCCGGTTCGCGAGCGCGGGGCGCGTTCCGATCATGCCCCCCTCCGGCAGACGGGACCTCGCGATGAGATGCATCCGCACCTGCCGGATCCTGGTGACCTCGGCGGCCGTGATGACGGTCCCGCCCGAGTCGCACCGGAAGGCGTCGATGTTCCCGTCGGCGTTCGTGTCGAGCCCGTAGGTGAACTGCATGTCCTCGATGTCGTCGGCCACGGGCTGGGGGGCTTGCCCCGGAATCATACGGTCGAGCATCAGCGTCGGCCGGGCCGGATCGGAATTGTCGATGAAATACCTCACGAACCGGGCCTTGGACACGACGGACGGGGGAAAGCCCGGGGTCGCGCCGGCAACGTATACCTTCGTGTGATGGGCCCCGTTGTAGCCCCCCCCTGCGAAATTCACCGTCGCCCCGACGACGCTCGTGCTCTGGAACAGGTCGGCGGTCGCGCCGTCGGTGACGAGCGCGTGCTCCCCTCCTCCGGCAAGGAACCCGAAGCTGTTGTCGACGGTGACGAACGACCGGTCGGCGGCCATCGACTGCAGCTCGGGCGGCGGCAGAAGCAGGTTATTGACGGTGTCGTACCGTTCCAGGTCCATGTCGTACCGGTACAGGATGTAGATCTGGTCGGGCCCGGCGTTGTTGTCGACCGGGAAGATCGCCCGGATGGCCGTGATGCCGCCGGGAAGGACTCCGGCGGGCAGGGCGACGTTGTCGCTGGCGGTGTTGGTGCTCATCGGCATACCGTATCCCGCCATCCGGATGTCCCGGGTCATGCAGTCCACGGCCAGCCGCAGGTTCTGCTGCATCTCCGCCACGCGGCTCTGGGTGGTGAATGACTGCTGCTGGGATATGAACGTCGAGAACACCGCCGTCATGGCGATGCCCAGGATCGCCAGCGCGGCCATTACCTCGATGAGGGTGAATCCCGCCTCGGGATTTCCGCGGGGGGAGCGCCTCCCGTACCGGCAATCCGCCATCATCGTCAGATCCCCCCCAGGTTCGCGCGCTGCGTCGTCAGCATCACGTTGTGCCAGGTCCCCTGGTCGTCCTGCCAGCAGGTCCATACGGTGATGGTCCTCAGCGTCGCGGTGTTGTCCGTGGTCACGCACCAGACGCGGAAATACTGGTGCTGCGCGCCGGGAACGACGACGTTGTCCCCCGAGCTCGCGGGAAGGTTCGCGTAGATCGGCTGCATGGTGGCGGTGCTGAATCCCGCGGCGTTCGAGGAGACGACATTGTCCCACGGGCCGTGCCGGAACGATTCCAGGCGGTCCTGCGTCAACTGGGTGGCGACGGTCCACCGCGAGGCGATCGCGTTCCCCTTGATCGCGGTGACCTGGAACAGCGCCAGAGCCAGCAGCCCCACCGCGAGGATCACGAGGGAGATGAGCACCTCGAGCAGGGAGAACCCCTCGTCCCGGGAAAGCCTAGTTGGTCCAGTCATTCTCAAGCCTCGCTTTCGAGGTCCAGCCGAAGATGCGAATCGTGGATCGGTCCACAGGGTTTTCCGATGTCAGGTGGATCAGCGCCTGCGTCACGGGAAGGATCGCGGCGGAGTTGTCCATGTACATCACCTGGCCGCCCGGGTTGTAAAGGAAGGAATGGATGTTCGCCGTCACGGGGGCTCCGCCGTCCACGATGATTTCCTGGACTCCCGCGCCCCGGGTCCCCGCGATTCCGTTCCCGATGGGGGTCCAGCCGGTGGACGCTGCTCCCAGGTTTCCCCTCTCGAGCGCCACGGTTTCCTGTCCCAGGTCGATCACCATGCGGTGCTGGAGATTCGAGGCCATGGCGCGGGTCCTCGCCTCGTTGCTCCTGGCAAGGACCTCCCGCTGGAAGTCGACGGCCGAGGCATGCCCCAGCCAGGCGAACAGGTTCGACGAGGCGATGACGATCATGATCGCTACGATCGCCAAAGCGATAAAGATTTCCACCAGCGTGAATCCGTTACGGTTCCCCATTCCGAGATCCTCCCTGGCGAGCTATGCAAGCAGGAGGCGTGCCGACAGGAAAAACGCTGTAACATGCCGTTTTCCTGGAGCGTGGCAGGCAGGGAACACCCATCTCCGATGGAAAAAAATGAACGAAGGATTAAAAGATTTAATCCCGGAGAGACGATTCGGCCTCGTCCCGCATCCCGGCAATCGTCGCAAGGAGCCCTTCGACGACGCCGGACGCCGTACCTGAAATGCGGATGTCCGTCACCGCGGCGGTCAGGTGCGTCTCCACCGGGTTGACCTCCACCACGACCGCCCCCGACTCCTTCGCGATCCGCGGGATGTCGCATGCCGGCGCGACCTGCGCGGAGGTGCCGATGACCAGGAGCATGCCGCACGTCCTCGCCTCCTCCTCGGCGCGCTCCTGCGCGATCCACGGGATGGGCTCCCCGAACAGGACGATGTTGGGCTTGAGGGCCTCCCCGCAGTCGCACCGGGGCGGCGCTCCGCCGTCCTCCCAGCGGTCCTTCGTGGCGTAGCTCCTCCAGCAGGAGACGCAGACCAGCTCCTCCAGGTTCCCGTGGTACTCGATGACCCTCCGGGAACCCGCCGCCTGGTGTAGGCGATCGACGTTCTGGGTAATGACGGCGCGCAGCAGCCCCATCTCTTCGAGCCGCGCCAGCCCGAAATGCGCGGGGTTGGGCGCCGCGCCGCCGCAGAGGGCCAAAAGCTCCGCCAGCATCTTCCAGGATTTCTCAGGATGACGAAGGAACGCCCCGATGGAGGCGTACTCCATCGGGGCGTATTTTTCCCAAAGCCCCTGGGAGCCGCGGAACGCAGGGATGCCGCTTTCCACCGAGATCCCCGCGCCGGTGAGGGCCACGGCGTTGCCCCGCTCGACCAGGAGACGCGCCACTTTCGCGAACGGGTCGACCCCGGCCAAGCCCCCCTCCCGGATGCCGGATCAGCCGATGAACGACCCCAGCTTCAGCGCCAGGCCCATGTCGCCGGCAACCTTCAGTTTGCCGGTAAGGAAGGCCATCTGTCCATCCAGTTTTCCGGCGACCATGTCCAGGAAATCGTTTTCCGCGACCGTCACCGTGCAATTGGGGGAAGCTGTCTGGCCTTCCGCCACGGAGGCCTTTCCGTCCTTCATCGTGATGTTGTAGGCGGATTCCCCAACATTGAACTGATACACGCAATTCATCCCGGCGAGCAGCGACGATTTTTCCGCTAACTTCGCCTCCAGCCCTTCGAAGAATCCTTTCACCGTCAAATCGGGCATGTCTCCTCCTCGCTCCTCCCCATGAGGAATGAATCGTCGTTCAATGGAGACGACCGTACACCGGACCTCGGGCGATGTCAACGACGCCGCGGATGCTATAATCCGCGCCATGCGCGTCTTCGGGCTCACGGGGAACTTCGGTTCGGGAAAAAGCACGGTGGCGGAAATGTTCCGCCATGCGGGAATCCCGGTTATCGACGCCGACCGGATCTCCCGGGAGGTGACGGACCCCGGCGGCTCCGCCCATTCCCCCGTCGTCCGGGAATTCGGCCCGGGGATCGTGCGGCCGGACGGTACGATCGACCGCGGGAAACTGGCGGACATCGTATTCGCGGACCCCGCCCGCCGCGCGCGGCTGGAAGAGATCACCCACCCCGCCATTCTCGCGTCGATGAAGGAAACGCTCGAAGGTCTCTCCCGTCAGGGTTGCCGCGCCGTCGTCGTGGAGGCGGCCCTGATCCACGAATCGGGCGGAAAGGGGCTGTTCGACGCGGTGATCTCCGTCCGTTGCGGAGAGGAGGAGCAGCTCCGCCGGGCGATGGCCAGGGACGGGATCTCCAGGGAACAGGCGCTGGCGCGGATCCGCGCCCAGATGGATGCGGGAGACAAGGCGGGCCGCTCGGATTACGTGATCGACAACTCGGGGGGTCTGGAAGAGACGCGCGCCCAGGTCGAGCGCCTCGCGCTGGCCCTGCTCGGTGGGGGGGGACACTCTTAACCCTTCGCTCGTGTTTGAAGCTAAGAATGTCCCCCGAGTGCCATGGACGGCGGGACGTACGGTTTCCCGAACGCCTTGGCGACTCCGGGGCAGGTCACGTGCCCGTCGTAGGTGTTCAGCCCTTCCATCAGCCCGGGATCCGAACGCATCGCCCCGGCAACTGCCAGCCGCGCGATGGACACGAGGTACGGCAGCGTGGAGGCGGTCAGCGCGAGTGTGGAGGTGCGCGGGACCGCGGCTGGCATGTTGGTCACGCAGTAGTGGACGACCCCTTCCTCCACGTAATAAGGATCGTCGTGGGTTGTGGGGCGGGACGTCTCGAAGGCCCCTCCCTGGTCGATGGAGATATCGACGACGACAGCGCCGGGGCGCATCGTCCGCAGCGCCTCCCGCGTGATCATCCGCGGGGCGCGTTCCCCCGCCACGAGGACAGCCGAGATCACAAGATCCGCTTCCCGGAGCGCATCCGCGACCGCCTCCTTCGTGGACAGGACCGTCCGGACCCGCTCTCCGCACTCCCTCTTCGCCAGAAGCAGCTTCTCGCCGCTCAGGTCGAACACCGTCACGTTCGCCTCGATCCCCGCCGCGATGCGCGCCGCCGCGCGCCCCGCGACTCCGGCTCCCAGGACCACCACGTCGCCCGGAGGATTTCCCCACACAGGCGGGAGAAGCACCCCCCGTCCCCCGCAAACCCTTTCCAGCCCCCGCGCCCCGGCCTGGACGGACAGGATGCCGGCGACCTCGCTCATCGGGCGAAGGAGCGGCAGCCCCCCCTCGTCGCTCGTCACAGTCTCGTAGCCGACGGCGGTGACCCGGCGCTTCAACAGCTCTTCCGTGAGCGCCGGGGCGGCGGCGAGATGAAGGTAGGTGAACAGGACGGAGGATTTCGAGAGGAAACGGAACTCCGGGGAAACCGGCTCCTTGACCTTGACCACCAGGTCCGACGCCCACGCCTCTTCCGCCGCGGCGGTCTTCGCGCCGGCTTCCCGGTACGCCTCGTCCGGAAAACCGCTCGCGGCCCCCGCGCCGGACTCCACGATTACATCGGCTCCCGCGGCGACGAGCTCCCGGGCCCCTTCCGGGGTCAGCGCGACGCGGTTCTCCCCCGACTTCGTTTCCCGCGGGATTCCTATCCGCATGGGTTGCGCTCCCGCGATGCCCCGGCTCCCGGCCCGCGAAGCGGGCCGGGGCGGGTTCTTCTCAGGGGATCAGGTCTTCCGGACGTTGGCCGCCTTCTTTCCCTTGGGGCCCGTCGTGACGTCGAACTCCACCCGCTGGCCTTCCGCGAGGGTGCGGAATCCGTCGCCCTTGATTTCGCTGAAGTGGACGAAGATGTCCTCGCCGCCTTCTTCCGTGATGAAGCCGAAGCCCTTCGCGTCGTTGAACCATTTCACCGTGCCAGTCGCCATTCCTGATGCTCCTTCCGATGCCCCATGGGTCATCCGTGGCTGTACGGGGTCAGCAGCCCCCGCGTGTTGAGGATTCCTTCGTGGCGTTTTTCGACGGGGCGGGCCGAGCGACCGGTGCACCTATCCTCGTCACGTCCACCGCGGCGCGCGCCGCGCCATTTGTTGCCAGACTATATAACAATATTCGCTACATCCTATACAGGATTCGCGCACGGGGTCAATATGCGGATCACCGCGTCACCCCGTCCCTTCCCCCAGGTAGGCGGCGCGCACCGCGGGGTTCTCGCGAAGGTCGGAGGCCTTCCCCTCCAAGGTGATCTCCCCCGTCTCGAGGACGTACGCCCGGTGCGCGACGGAAAGGGCCATGCTCGCGTTCTGCTCCACAAGGAGGATCGTCGTTCCGGACCGGTTGATGCCGCGGATCAGCTCGAAGATCTCGCGCACGAGCAGAGGGGACAGCCCCATCGACGGCTCGTCGAGGAGGAGCAGGTCCGGCCGCTGCATCAGCGCCCGTCCGATCGCCAGCATCTGCTGCTCCCCGCCCGACAGGGTTCCCGCGGCCTGCCCGGACCGCTCCCGCAGCCGGGGAAACAGCGCGTGGACGCGCTCCAGCGTCTCCTGCGATTCCTTTTTCGAAGTCCGGGCGTACGCTCCCATCTCGAGGTTCTCGAGGACGCTCATGTTCGCGAACACCCCCCGCCCCTCGGGGACATGCGCAAGTCCCATGCGGGCGATCCGGTGCGGCGGAAGCCCCGCAATGCTCTTCCCCTCGTGGAGGATGCTCCCGGAGGCGGGGCGCAGGATCCCCGAGATCGTCCGCAGCGTCGTGCTCTTCCCCGCGCCGTTCGCCCCGATCAGGGAGACGATCTCCCCCTTCCGTACCGTGAAGGAGATCCCCCGCAGCGCCTGGATCGAGCCGTAATACACGCTCAGGTTGTTGACTCTCAGGAGCAATGTCCTATCCCTGGCTCTCGTCCCACGCGGGGACGCTCTTCCCGAGGTACGCCTCGACGACCAGCGGGTCCTTCCGGATCTCCGAAGGGATCCCCCGCGCGATCACCTGGCCGAAGTCCAGCACGATCAGCCGCTGGCAGATCCCCATCACCAGCCGCATCTGGTGCTCGATGAGAAGGACGGTAAGGGAAAAGCGCTCCCGGATGCCCAAGATGAACTCCATCAGCTTCCCGACCTCGGACGGGTTCATGCCGGCGGCCGGCTCGTCGAGCAGAAGCAGCTTCGGACACGATGCGAGGGCCCTTGCGATCTCCAGCTTCCTCTGGTCGCCGTACGACAGGTTCTTCGCGAGCTCTCCCCGCCGGTCCTGGAGCGAGAACAGCGACAGGAATCCGTCGACCTCCTCCCGCAGCCGCCGCTCCTCCCGGTAGAAGGCCCCGGTCCGGAATACGGCATCGCCCGCGCCGTACCGGATGTGCGGGTGGTGGGCGATCCGCACATTGTCCGCGACCGTCAGGTTCCGGAAGAGCCGGATGTTCTGGAACGTCCGCGCGATCCCCATCCGGGTGATCCTGTGGGGCGGCAGCCCGGCGATCTCCTCCCCCTCCATCTTCACGGACCCGCTGTCGGGCCGGTAGATCCCCGTGATCACGTTGAAGAGGGTGGTCTTCCCGGACCCGTTGGGCCCGATGATGCCGATCAGCTCCCCCTCCGCCAGCCGGAAGTCCACACCGTCCACCGCCTTGACCCCTCCGAAGTGCTTCACGATCCCGGCCACATCGAGCATCATCGGCCCGCCCGGCTCCGCAGGAACGGCAGCTCCCGCTCCCCGAGCAGCCCCTGCGGCCGCAGGAGCATCGTGACGACCAGCAGCACCGGGATCAGCACCCACCGGAACTCCAGGTATTCCGGGGGGAGGAACACACGGAGCGCTTCCAGCAGGAAGACCCACCCGAACGAGGCGGCCAGGGTCCCCGTCATGCTCCCCAGCCCTCCCAGCACGACGATCATCAGCACGTCGAACGACTTGAAGAAGTCGAAGCTGCTCGGGTGGAGGAAGATGTACAGATGGGCGTACAGGCCGCCGGCGACCCCCGCGAAGGCGCACCCGAGGGCGAAACCGGCCACCTTGCAGCGGAACGTGTCGATCCCCATGGCGCCGGCCGCGACCTCGTCCTCGCGGATCGCGACGAGGACCCTCCCGTACGTCGAATGCACGACGTTCCGGACCACCAGCACCGCCGCGGCCAGGGAGAGGACGGCCCAGGGCACCGTGGTCATCCGGGGGATCCCGGTCATCCCCCTCGCGCCGCCGAGCTGGGGGAGGAACGCGTCGGCGTTGTCGAACAGCACCTTCACGATCACCCCGAGCCCCAGCGTGGCGACGCCGAGGTAGTCCGAGGTCAGCCGCAGCACCGGCAGCCCGACAAGCGCGGCCAACAGCCCCGCGGCCACCCCTCCCGCAAGCAGCGACCCGAGAAACGCCGCCTGCGAAGCAAGGAATCCCGCGTCCGCGTACGTCCCTGCGAACGTCTTCATCAGCAGCGCCGCCGTATAGGCCCCCACCCCGTAGAACGCCGCGTGCCCGAGGGAGAACAGCCCCGCGTAGCCGAAGACGACGTTCAGCCCCAGCGCGGAGACCGCGACGATGCACGCATGCTGGAAGATCATGATCCAGTAGGGATTGAAGATCGTCTCGAGGAGCTCCATCCCCGCCCTCTTTCAGACCTTCTCCGCCCGCGGGCTTCCGAGGATCCCCGTGGGTCTCCAGAGGAGCACTCCGATGAGCAGGAGGAAGGCGATCCCGTCGCGGTACGTCGAGGACAGGTATGCGGCGGTCATCGTCTCCGACTGCCCCATGATCAGCGCCCCCAGCACCGCGCCCGGGATGCTGCCGATCCCGCCGAGGACGGCGGCGGTGAAGGCCTTGAGCCCCGGCATGATCCCCATGAAGGTGTGGATCTGCGGATAGGCGATCCCGTAGAGGACCCCTCCCACGCCGGCGAGCGCCGCACCGAGGCCGAACGTGAAGGAGATCACCGCATCCACGTTCACCCCCATGAGCCCCGCGGTCACGACGTCGTACGAGACCGCGCGCATCCCGCGCCCCACCCGGGTCCGGTAGACGATGTACTGGAGGACCAGCAGGCACGCCACGGTCACCGCCAGGATGATCCCCTGCAGGTTGGTGAAGGCGATCTCCCCCGCCTGCACGGACACGATCCGGAACGGCCGGGGGAAGGCCCGGAAATTGGGGCCGAACAGCTGGTGGAGGGCGGTGAAGTACTCGAGGAACAGCGACACGCCGATGGCGGTGATGAGGGAGGCGATCTTCGGCGCGTTCCGCAACGGCCGGTACGCCACCCGTTCGATCCCGATCGCCAGGGCGGCGCAGCCGAGGACCGCGGCGCAGAACACGGCGGGGAGCGGCAGCCCGTACCGTTCGATGGCGAAGAACGCGAGGAACGACCCGACCATGAAGACGTCGCCGTGGGCGAAGTTGATCAGCCGCACGATCCCGTACACCATCGTGTAGCCGAGCGCGATCAGCGCGTACACCAGCCCGAGCTGCAGCCCGTTCAGTGCCTGCTGCAGGAAATATTCCATGGCGCCGGACGGCCCGCCTGGCGTACAGAGCTACGGATTCACGGTCTTCACGAACTTCTGACGGCCGCCCTCGATCTTCAGGATCGCGGCGCTCTTGACGGCGTCCCCGTTCCGGTCGAGGATCATCTTCCCGGTAACCCCCTTGAAATCCCGGATCGACGCAAGGGCGTCCCGGATCTTCTGCGGGTCGTCGCTCCCCGCCTTGCGGATCGCCTCGAACAGCAGGTTGGTGCCGTCGTACGCCAGGGTCCCGAGCGCGTCCGGGAGCTGCCCGTGCCGCTCCCGATATTTCTTCACCCACGCCGCCACCTCCGGCCGCGGGTCGTCCGGAGAGTAATGGTTGACGAAATACCCCCCCTCGATCGCGTCGCCCGCGATCTTGACGAGGTCCGGGGAATCCCACCCGTCGACCCCGATGAGCAGCGCCTTCACCCCCTTCTCCCGCGCCTGCTTGGCGATCAGCCCCACCTTTCCATAGTAGTCGGGAAGGTAGAGCGCCTCCGCGCCGGAAGCCTTCACCTTGGTCAGGAGCGCCGAGAAATCCACATCGTCCTTCCCGTACGCCTCGTAGGCGATGATCTTCCCGCCGAATTTGGGGAAGCTCTCGCGGAAGACCTCGGCGGTGCCCTTGGAGTAGTCGTTCGAGGCGTCGTACAGCACGGCGGCGGTGGATTTCTTCAGCGTCTCGCGCGCGAACCGGGCCATCACCGTACCCTGGAACGGGTCGATGAAGCAGCTCCGGAACATGTAGCCCTTCCGCTTCCCGTCCGCCACCGTGATCTTCGGGTTCGTCCCCGTCGGCGTGAGCGCCGGGATCCGCGCGGCCTGGACGATGTCGGAGACCGGGATGCTCGCCTTGGAGGTGACCGCCCCGACGATCGCCCTGACGCGGTGCTGGTTCACCAGGAGGTTCGCCACGTTCGCGGCCTCCGTGGGGTCGTTCTTGTCGTCCTGGATGATATAAACGACTTTCATGCCGGCCACGCCGCCCTTCGCGTTGGCCTCCTCGACGGCGATGAGGAAGGAGTTTTTCACCGATTCCCCGTAGGTCTTCACGTCGCCCGAGAGCGGAGTGATCAGCCCGATCTTGATGTCCTTGGCGAGGGCGGGCCCCGCCGCTGCGAGGACGAGGCAACTCCCGAGGAATACGACCGCAAGCATGGCGATATGGCGCTTCATGGTGCCTCCATAAGAACCGGGACGTTCCTGCAAAGCGCAGAACAAGCGCAGAACCGGGACAGACATGAACCCGGCACATTTTACAGCCGACCGTCCCGGGGTGTACACCTACTTTCCATCAGCTTCCGATCCGCTGCCGGCATCGCGGGTCCGCTCGCCGACCCCTGGGCGAGCCAGCAGGTCCCTTCTCCGGAAGGCAATTTTCCGCGGATCACCGTGCAGAAGAAACCGTGCAGTGTGATGCGGAAATGGGAATAGGCGTGCCGAACGGTCCCCGCCTCCCCTTGAATCGCAATCCGCAGGCCGAGCTTTTCCCGGATCGCACGCCGGAGAGCGGCCTCGAGCGACTCCCCGGGAAGCCGTCTCCCGGACGGGAAGGACCAAAGCCCTCCCAGGAGGCCGTCCTCCGGCCTTCGAAGCAGAAAATATCCGCCGTCCCTGCGGATCAGCGCGGCGACGATGTCGTGGTGTGGAACGGCGCGACGGGGCGGCCGGGAGGGGATCTCTCCCTGGATCCCGTCCCGGAAGGCCGCGCAGAACGCGCGCACGGGGCAGACGGGACAGCGGGGGGACGCGGGCAGGCACACCCCGGCGCCAAGGTCCATCAGCGCCAGCGCCGTTTCCCGCCCTTTTCCCTTCGCAATCAGGGAGGAGGAATACCGCCACAGCCATTTTTCCGCGGAGGCTGTCCGGAGGCTCCCCCGAACAGCGAACAGGCGCGCGACGACCCTCCGCACGTTGGCGTCGAGGATCGGCTCGTCCCGGCCGAACGCGATGGACGCGATCGCCCCCGCCGTAGACCGCCCGATTCCGGGAAGGGATGCGAGCACCTCCGCCGCGGCGGGAAGCGTACCCCCGAAGCGCCCGGCGACGATTCCGGCCGCCTTGTGCAGGTTCCTCGCCCGGGCGTAGTACCCGAGCCCCTCCCACGCGGAGAGAACATCGTCCACTTTCGCGGAGGCAAGCGACTTCACATCGGGAAAGCGCGCGAGGAATCGGGAGTAGTATCCGGCGACGGTATCCGCACGGGTCTGCTGCAGCATGATCTCCGAGACCCATATCCGGTATGGGTCCGAGGTCTCGCGCCACTCCATCTTGCGGGCTGCCTTGCGGAACCATCGCAGGAGGGAGGCGGAAAAGCGGGCCGCCGGGAACCGGCCGGCCCGCCCGACATCCGGTTTCGTTATCCGCCCTTTACCTTTAATCTTTTTCGAGCAGCGAACTGAACACGTCGTGGTGCTCCTCCTCGTCCGCAAGGATCGCCCGGAAAAGCCCCTTGGTGGTTTCGTCCCCTTCTTTCCCGGCGAGCTCGATGCCCTTCCGGTACAGGGCGATCGCCCCTTCCTCGTCCTTCTTGTCCCGGTCCAGCATCTCCTTGAGCGTCGACCCGACGAAGATCGGCTCGGGCTTCGTGGTGGGGATGCCGCCGAGATATGCCAGCCGCTCCGCGAACGCCTCGGCGTGCTTCATCTCGGTGATCGCGAATTTCTTGAACACGTCCTTCACGGCGTATCCGTCGGCCCCCTTCCATAGTACGTGCTGCCACATGTACTGGACGGAGACCTGGATCTCCCTGGCGATGGCCTGGTTCAGAAGGTCAAGCAGCTCCTTCGAGGCTTTCTGCGCGCACATCGGTTGATGCCTCCTTTCGCGAAACGATATTGTCCGGAAAGACTAACGAGATATATTCTTGCATGGAAATATCGCCGCGGGAAACGATTTCGCGGTACCTTGAATCGTACCCTTCCAGATCGTTCCGGAGGTATTCCATGGTCCGAGACGTGATCATCCTGGGATCCGGCTGCGCCGGCTCCACGGCTGCGATCTACACCGCCCGCGCCAACCTGTCTCCCCTCGTCCTCGAAGGACGAGAGCCCGGAGGGCAGCTCACCCTCACCACAGACGTCGAGAATTTCCCGGGATTCCCGGACGGGATCCAGGGTCCGGAGCTCGTCGAGGTCATGAAGAAGCAGGCCGAACGGTTCGGCGCGGAATACAGGACCGAGACCGTCGTATCCGTGGATCTTTCGAACCGTCCCTTCACCGTCCGGACCGAGGAAGACGAGTACAAGGCCCGTACCCTGATCGTCGCCACGGGCGCATCGGCCCGGATGCTCGGGCTGGATTCGGAAAGGAAGCTGATGGGGCGCGGCGTCTCGACCTGCGCCACCTGCGACGGCGCCTTCTTCCGGAACCGCGAGGTCGCGGTCGTCGGCGGCGGAGACACGGCCCTCGAGGAGGCGACCTTCCTGACGCGGTTCGCTTCGAAAGTGACCCTGATCCACCGGCGCGACCAGTTCCGCGCCTCCAAAATCATGGTGGACCGCGCCCGGAACAACCCGAAGATCGAATTCGTCCTCGACACCGTCGTCACGGAGATCCTCGATCCGGCCGCGAACGAAGTCACCGGCGTCCGGCTGAAGAACGTTAAGGACGGCTCCGAAACGACGAGGAAGGTGGATGGAGTCTTCGTCGCCATCGGGCACGATCCGAACACGAAGGTCTTCGAGGGGCAGATCGAGCTCGACCACGGCTACCTCGTACTGCGGGGCGGCTCCCGAACGAGCGTCGAAGGGGTGTTCGGCGCCGGAGACGTGCACGACAAGACGTACCGCCAGGCGGTCACCGCGGCCGGGGCGGGGTGCCGCGCGGCGATCGACGCGGAACGCTTCCTCGAAGCGGAGGGAAGATGAAGGTCTACCTGGTGCGCCACGCCGATGCGATCCCCGCCGCGCCGGTCCTTCCGGATGCCTCCCGCCACCTTTCGGCCGACGGGCGCGCCTCCTTTCGCGAAACGGCCCGGCGCCTGATGGACGACGGCGTCCGCCCCTCCCTGATCCTTTCGAGCCCGCTCGTCCGCGCCTTGCAGACGGCGGACATCCTCGCGGAGCGGCTGGAATACGAGGGCGAGGTGTCGTCATCCCTCCTCCTGGGTCCGGGATTCGACCTCGAGAAGATGAACGAGATCCTGCTCTCCTTTCCCGGGGAGACGGAAATCGCGCTCGTCGGCCACGAGCCGGACATCGGACGGATCGTCGCCCGGCTGCTCGGCCGGCCGGGCGGATTCGCCATGCCGAAAGGGGGCGTTGCGGCCTTCTCCTTTCCCGACTCCGGAAAGCGGGACAAGGGGACGTTCGTATGGCTGCGGGACGGGGAACGCAGGGTAGACGACCTGTCGGATCTATAGACGGCTTGCCAGATCGGGAGCCTGTGTGATAATTTACGTCCAGCTTGCGCGCCCCCGATCATCCATTTTCCCGGCATCCCCGTCCCAGCGGATGATCCACGCCTGAAACGTTCGTCGTACTTCAACCGTCAACATAGAACCGAACTTCCAAGGAGAACGAACAAGAACATGCATTTTCGCGATTTCGGCTTATCCCCGGAGATCCTCCGGGCCGTGCAGGCGATGAACTACACCACACCGACCCCCATCCAGGAGCAGGCGATCCCCCACGTGCTGGAAGGGCGCGACATCCTCGGATCGGCCCAGACGGGCACCGGGAAGACGGCGGCGTTCGCGCTGCCCATCCTCCAGCGCCTCTCCGCTGCGGGCCGCCCGAAGCGTGGACGGCGCCCGATCCGCTCCCTGGTCCTCACCCCCACGCGGGAGCTGGCCGTGCAGATCGGCGAAAGCTTCCGCGACTACGCCGTCCACACCGGCCTGCGCCACACGACCGTCTACGGCGGCGTGAGCCAGCGGCCGCAGGAGCAGGCGCTCGGCAAGGGGGTGGACGTCCTGATCGCCACGCCGGGGCGGCTCCTCGACCTCATGAACCAGAAGCTCATCGACCTGTCCGCGGTGGAGATTTTCGTCCTCGACGAGGCGGACCGGATGCTCGACATGGGCTTCCTCCCCGACATCCGCCGGGTGATCTCGAAGCTCCCGGACGTGCGCCAGACGCTGCTGTTCTCCGCCACGATCCCGTACGACATCGCGCGGCTCGCGGACACGATCCTGCGCGACCCGGTGCGCGTCTCCGTGGCCCCGGCCTCCGCGCCGGCGGAGGCGGTCGACCATTTCCTGTATTACGTGGAGAAGGCGGAGAAGGCGGCGCTTCTGAAGCACCTCCTCTCCGACGACGCCGTCAAGAACGCCCTGGTGTTCACCCGGACGCGCCACGGCGCCGACCGCGTGGAGCGGATCCTGAGCCGCGCGGACATCCGGACCGAGGCGATCCACGGCGACAAGTCCCAGGGGGCCCGGGAGCGGGCGCTCTCGGCCTTCAAGAAGGGGACGATCCGGGTCCTGGTGGCCACGGACATCGCCGCCAGGGGGCTGGACATCGTCGAGCTGTCCCACGTCTTCAACTACGACCTGCCCAACGAGCCGGAGGCGTACGTGCACCGCATCGGGCGCACCGGCCGCGCCGGCCTGTCGGGCATCGCGGTGTCCTTCTGCGCCTTCGAGGAGCGGCCGCTGCTGGCGGAGATCGAGCGGCTGATCCGGAAGCACCTCACGGTCGCGACGGAGCACCCGTTCGCCTCCCCGGCGAAGGCGGGCCCTCCGACCGTGCTCGAGACGGGACGCATGGAGCCGCGGCACCGCCCCTACATGATCACCGTAGACGCGTCATTCCTCTCGTCGATGCGCTCCGCGCCGGGGGGGAGCCCCCCTTCCCGCGCCTCGAGGCACACGGAGGAGGAAGCCCGTCCGACCGCCGGCTCCGGCGGCAGGAAGACCCAGCACCGGGACGCCTCCGCTCCCGCGCGGGCCTTCCGGAAGTAGGCCCGACGCATCCCGGGGGAGGGCCGCGCCTTGCGACCGCGACACGTCCCGGCCCACCCCGCCCTTCTCCTCGTCCTGGCCACCCTCTTCTGGTCCGGGAACTTCGTACTCGGCCGGGCGGTCAGCGCGCGCATCCCGCCGATCGGCATGGCCTTCTGGCGCTGGGCGCTGGCGCTGGCGGTGCTGCTCCCCTTCTCCTGGCCGCATCTAAAAGAGAGGTTCCCGGAGATCCTCCGGTCGTGGAGGACGGTGCTGCCGCTCGGCATCTTGGGGATCGGCTCGTTCAACACGCTGGTCTACATCGGCCTCCACGAGACGACCGCCACGAACGCGATCCTGCTGAACTCGGCGTGTCCCGCCTTCATCCTTGCGATCTCCTTCGTCCTCCGCAGCCAGATGGCGACCTCCCGGCAGTGCGTCGGGATCGCCGTCTCCCTGCTCGGCGTGGCGACGATCGTCTCCCGCGGCTCCCTCGACACGCTTCTCTCGCTGTCGTTCAACCGGGGCGACCTCTGGGTGCTGACGGCGGTCTTCTGCTGGGCGTTCTACACGATATTGCTGAAGCGGCGGCCGGAGGGGCTCCACCCGCTGGCGCTGCTGACCGTCCTTATGGGGGTCGGCGTGGCGTGCCTGGCCCCCCTGTACGCATGGGAGATCTCCAGGGGATTGCGGATCGCGTTCGACGCCCCCACGGCCGGGAGCCTGCTCTACCTCGCGCTCCTGGCGTCGCTGGCGGCCTACGTCTTCTGGAACCAGGCGGTGGAGGAGCTGGGGGCGAACCGCGCCGGGGCGTTCCTCCACCTGATGCCGGCGTTCGGCTCGCTGCTGGCGGTGCTCCTCCTCGGCGAGACGTTCCGCCATTTCCACATGGCGGGCATCGCGCTGATCCTCGCGGGGGTCACGCTGGCGGGCCGGTGACCCCGCAGGACCCGCACCCGCCCCCGTCGTCCTCCCCGCTCTCCTTCTCCTTCTCCCCCTCCGCACCCTTCGCCGCCTTGCGCAGCGCGTCCAGCCGGTCGGCGACCTTCCGGTAGAAGGTGCCCTCGGGATACGCTCCGTCCGCACCCGCCTCCCCCGCCGGAAGCCCCGTCAGGATCGGGATCCCCTCCTCGATCCGGTCGATCTCGTGGATGCGGAACTTCCCGGAGCGGACCGCCTCCACGACCTCTTCCTTCAGCATCAGATTCCGCCGGTTCCGGCTCGGGATGATGACGCCGTGGGAGCCGTCGAGCCCGCGCAGCGCGCACAGGTCGAAGAACCCCTCGATCTTCTGGTTGACCCCTCCGATGGGCTGCACGGTGCCGTTCTGGTCCATCGACCCGGTGATCGCGATCCCCTGCCGTATCGGCGCTCCGGAGATGGCCGACAGCAGCGCGTAGAGCTCCGCGCAGGTCGCGGAGTCGCCCTCGATCATCCCGTAGAGCTGCTCGAACGTCAGCGACGCGGTGAGGCTGATCGGCGCCCGCGCAGCGAACATCCGTCCGAGCCAGTTCGAAAGGATGAGGACCGCCTTTTCGTGGATCTTCCCCGACATCTTCGTCTGGCGCTCGATGTTCAGGACCCCGCCCCTGCCGACGTACACCGTCGCGGTGATTCGGGACGCCTTCCCGAAGCTGTGGTCGCCCGCGTCGTAGACGGCAAGCCCGTTCACCTGTCCCGCGAGCTCTCCGCCGGTCTCGACGATGAAGGACCCCTCGGCGGTCAGGTCCCGCATCCGGTCCTCGACCAGGCTGTTCCGGTGGATCTTCGCCCGGAGCGCCTTCTTCACGTGGGATCCGGAGACCGCGTCGGCCTTCTCCTTCGACGCCCAGTAGTGCGCCTCCCGCAGCAGGTTGGAGATGTCGCTGAATTTCGTGGAAAGCTTCTCCTGGTCCTCCGCCAGCCGGACGCCGAAATCGACCACCTTCGCCACGCCGTCCGGGTCGAACGGGAGCAGCCCCTCCTCCTGCGTCTTGGTCGCCACGAACCGGGCGTAATGATCCATGGTGTCGTCCGTCCGCTCGATCCGGTGGTCGAAGTCCGCCTTCACCTTGAAAAGTTCGCGGTAATCCTCGTCGAGGTTGTACAGCATGTAGTAAAGCTCCGGGTTGCCGATCAGGACGATCTTCACCTTCAAAGGAATCGGCTCCGGCTTCAGCACCGCTGTGGACACGAGGCGGTACTGCTCCGCCACGTCCTCGATGCGGACCTCCTCCTGCCGCACGGCCCGCTTCAGGGCGTCGTAGGAGAACATGTTCCGGAGCAGGTCGATCGCCTGGAGGACCAGGAAGCCGCCGTTCGCCTTGTGGAGCGCCCCTCCGCGGATCATGGTGAAATCGG
The DNA here is from genome assembly GCA_040758155.1 of Thermodesulfobacteriota bacterium. Lineage (NCBI taxonomy): Bacteria > Pseudomonadati > Thermodesulfobacteriota > Thermodesulfobacteriota bacterium. The sequence goes on along the minus strand of JBFLWB010000144.1, from coordinate 50,861 downwards.
TGACGGCCGCCCCCATCTGCAGCTTGTGCTCCACCCGTCCGAAGAGGTTGAAGTAGGTCGGGTTGCTCTCGAACACGACGGGGGCCCCTTCCGCTCCCAGGTTGTTCACGATCACGTTCACCGAGTAGCGCTGGAAATCTGGTTCCGGCTTCGGGATCTTGAGGAACGGCATCTGCGGAGGCGGCTGCGGCTCGCCGCCCCCCTTGAAATCGTCGAGATTCGTCAGGACGTCCTCCCGCACCTCGTCGAGGTACAGCTTCACCTTCTCGTTGTCTTCGTGCTTCCGCCGCATGTCCTCTATGCCGCGCCCCAGCACGGAAAGCGCCGCGGTCCGCTCGAGGTCGGCCAGAGCCCTCTTGGTCTTCTTGTCCTCCTCCTTCATTACGCGGACGACGTCCTCCAGGCGCTCCTGGATCTGCTTCCCGTGCACCCGCATGTCGTTCTTTCTCTGCTCGTCGAAGGTCTCGTACTCCTCCTCCTTGATCGGTTCCCCCTGCGCGTTCACCGCGACGATGTTGTAGCCGTTGACCGCGCGGTGCACCTTGAATCCCCACCCCTCGGCCTGCTCCTCGAACGCGCCGAAGAGCTCCTTCTGCATGTTCTGGAACTCCTCGACGATCCGGCTCTTCTGCTGATCGTATTCCTTCGAGTCGAAGACCTTCGGGATCGTCACCCGCAGGTACCCCACCAGCTCCGCCATGTCCTGCTGGAAATCGATGCCGCGCCCCGGAGCGAGGGAAATGGCGACCGGCTCCGCGGTATCGCGGAAGTTGTAGACGTATACCCAGTCCCGGGGGACGGGCTCCGCCTTCGCCTTCTCCGCGATGAACTGGCGCACGGCGGAGGTCTTTCCCGTGCCGTTCTCCCCCAGGGCATAGATGTTGAAGCCGAGGCTGCGCATGTTCAGCCCGAAGTCGATCGCGCCGAGGGCGCGCTCCTGGCCGACGAAACGCGCCAGCGGGGGAAGGTCCTTCGTCGTCTTGAAGCGGAAACGGGACGGGTCGCAGGGGGCGTGGATCTCTTCGGGGGGCAGGATTCTGGCCATATCGTCTCCTGACGGATCGTTTGTTCATTCGCAAGCGCTTATTTGATCAAAAAATCGACCCGGCTGTCCCTTAAATTCTCCTTCTTCCCGGGAGCGAGCTCCTTCGGCTCCACGAGGAAGATCCTGCCGGGCTCCACCTTCCCGTCCGCGAGCAGCGCGTCGCGGACCCTCGACGCGCGCTCGACGGCGAGCTGCCGCAGGTCGCCGTCCGTCACCCGGATGTGCGCCAGCATCAGCTTCTCCATCTCGGGAGCGGGGAGCCCCTTCACCATCCCGAGCGCATTCCGCGGCTTGGGGAACTTCTCCTCCCGGTACGCGCCCTCAAGGTACTTCGGGTATTCCGCGGGTTCGACGCGCACGTTGTCGATCGCGGGCGCCGGCTGCCCGGACCTCGCGAGCCCCTTCACCTTCTGCGCGGCGACCTTCCTCCGGAAAAGGATATTCCGGAGCTCCTCCCGGTCCCGCTCGAGGTCCGCGTGCCCCGCGATTTCGAGCTTCAGGGAAGGACGCTCGTACAGCGCCTTCGAGAGGTTCGCCAGCTTCCCCGCGCCGGCAGCCGGGATGTCGGACCTCCCCGGGTCGAACTCGACGTAGGAGAGCTCCTCCCCCCCGCCCCCGAACAGCGCCCCGATCAGGGCGAAGGGCGCGGTGGCGGCTTTCGCCAGGAGGTTTCCGACGACCTGCCAGACGATCCTCCACACGCTGAACTTCGGATCGTCGATCCGGCCCGTGACGGGGATGTCCAGGCGGATCTCCCCCCGGCGGTCCTTGAGCAGGGCGACCGCGAGCCGGACCGGGAGCTTCGTCGCCTCCGGGCTGTCCACCGCCTCCCCGAAGGTGAACTGGTCGATGAACACCTTGTTCCCGGCGTCGAGCTTCCGCTTTTCGATATGGTAGGCGAGGTTCAGCGTCAGCTTCCCCTTCTCGATCGCGTAGCCGGCGTACCGGCCGGAATACGGGGTCAGCGGCGAAAGGTCCATGTCCCGGAAATCGACCTTCAGGTCCAGGAACAGATCCTTCGCCAGCGGGTTGATCTTCCCCCGGATCTCCAGGGGGGCCGAGTTCTGCAGCTTCCCCCGGAGGTCGACGTCCGCGAGCATCGACTCGTCCGAGGAGAGTCCGGACACCCGTCCCCCGATCTCGACGAGGTTCGCGCTGTAGTTCGGCTTCACGTACCGGTCGCTGAAATTCACGTCCCCGCCCTGCAGCGTCACGGCGTCGATCCGGACGGGCACCGCGGGCGATGCCGCGGCGTTGTCCCGCGCGGCCGTGTCCTCCAGGGAGGCCGTCGCGGCATTGTCCGCCGCCCCTCCATGCACGAGGATCCCCTGGACGTTCAGCGTCCCATCCTCGTTGACGATGAGCCGCGAGTAGAAATCGGTCAGGGCGATGTCCCGGATCGCGACGCTCGTCGGCCGGTGGCGCACGTCGATCCCGGCGAAGTGCAGCGTCGAGAACTTCAGGAAATCCTCCCCCCGCTCCTTGTCCAGGGAGGCGAAGCCGTTGACGGACGCGTCCCCCCGGTATGCCGCCTGGAGCGCCCCGCCTTTCGGGACGGAGAGCCGCACCTCCCCGTCCGCCGAGACGCTCCCGCCCGTCAGGAGGATCTTCACGCTCTCGGCGAAGTACGGCTGCAGCGGGCCGATCGGCAGCGTCTTCGCCCGGAGCTTTCCGGCCATCGAGACCGGCTCCAGGGAGAAGGATCCGCCCAGAGACAGCGTCCCTTCCCGGTTGAATCTCGTGGAGAAGGCGAACGCGCCCTTCCCCTTCTCCGCGGTCGTCACGTTCTCCGCCCGGAGGCGCATCTCATCGAAGTCCAGCGCCGCGGGAGGATCCGTCGCGCCGTCGTCGAACGCCACGCGGTATCGCCCGACGGACACCTTCCCCGCCGTCACGGTCCACGGCGGCGCCGCGCGCGCATCCGCCGGGGGCGGCGTTTCGGGAACCAGGCGGGCCACGTTGATCGCCCCGCCCTTCGCCCGCCGGATCGCGACCCGTCCCCCATCCGTCGAGATTTCCCCGGCCGCGATCTCCTTCCGTTCCGGATCGATCGACCCGTCCTTGAGGGAAAACCTGGGGACCTCCAGGAAATCCTCCTTCTCGTCCCTTCGGCGGAGCCGCAGCCGCTCGACCGTCGCGCCCAGCCCGTGGACCCGGTATCGGGCCCCTTCGGCACCTTGAGCGAAGGAATAACCCGCCTGGAGGTCGAGCGTTCCCTGCATCACGTCGAACAGGATCGCGTCTCCGTAGTACGGCGCGTACTTCCCCAGCGCAAGCTTCGAGACGGTGAGCGTCCCATCCGAGCCGAGCGGGGCGAGCTTCAGAGTCCCCTTCAGCCCCGCGGACTCCCCGGACTCCGTCGACAGAGAAAGCGAGACGTCCGCCGCCTTCCCTTCCTCGTTGCCCAAGCGGGCCGCATCGATCCTGAGCTCCCCGATGGCGGTCCGGAAAACGTCCCGCCTGGAGGCGTCCGTGAAGCGGATCTTCCCGCCGGAGATCCGGAACGCATCCACGGAAACGGCGGCCTTTTCCCCGTTCTCCCCAGCCGCCGTACCCTCCTTCCCGGGGACCATCGAGAGCAGGTTCAACCTCCCGCCGCCGTCGATGACGATATCGAGTTCCGGATCGCGGACCGTGAGGGAGGCGAATCGGAACTCCCGCGCCGCCAGGTCGGCCGGAGCGATGACGGCGCGCACCACCGGCAGGCGGATCATCGGGCTGCTGTCGCCGCCGGTGATCCGCACGTCCCGGAGCTGGGCGTACCCTTCCGCCCGGATGGAGGGCTTCCCCGACTTCTCCTGTCGGAAGGAAAGCACCGCCTTCACGTCGAGGAGCGCGCTCGGGACTTCGTAATCCCTCCGGAAGGGAAGGTATTCGAGATATCTCGGGAGGCTCAGGTCGACGATGTCGATCTCGAACGCCGTCTCTAGCGACTCCTGGAAGGGCTTCGTCCTCCCTCTCAGGGACACCGCGTCCCCGTTGACGACCGCGGCGAAGGAAGGGGTGACGTACCGGTCGACCGCGTATTTCAGATTCGACACGAACGGGACCGCGACCTGGATCCCCTCGACGACGTGCCGCGCGCCTTTCGGCCCGTCGAGGAATTCCACCCTGCCGTCGACGATCTGGATGTTGTTAAAGGAATACTTTAAAGGTTTTGACTCTTTCTTCGGTTTTTTCGATGCTTCTTCCAGAATATCAGAGAAGTTGTACGTACCGTCCGGGCGACGGACGATGCGCACATGCGGCCGCGTCAGCCGGATCTCCTTCAGGACGGGGCCCATGCGATACACGGATGCGACCTGGAGGTTCGCGAAGATCTCCTCCGCCGCAACCCATCGCTCCGGGGAGTCCCGGTCGGAGATCTCCAGCCCCCGGATGGAGACGGAAAGGAAGAACGGATTGAAGCGGACCTCGCGGATCTCGGCCTTCCGGTGGAGCGCCTCGGAGATGGCGTTCCGCAATACCGGCTTCAGGATCGCGGGCACGGCGAGGAACCCGAGGAGGACGAAGATGCACAACGCTCCGAGGGTGACGATCGCCTTTTTCCGTGTCACTCCGCTTCCTCCATGCGGGGATGGTACACCCCTGAGCGGGCCGCCCCGTTGAGCCGCGCCCGGTGCAGAAAAGCCCTCTGCGCCGCGGCGACGTTCCCGGGCTCCCCTTTCCACGTCTTCAGGACGGGATCCTGCAGCGCCCGGCCGTAGGAGAAGCCGAGCTCCCAGGGGTGCCTGCCCGTTGCGTTCATGGCGTTCAGGTTTTCCGTCGCCTGCCGGGGCGTCTGGCCGCCCGAGAGGAAGACGATCCCCGGGACCGCCGGCGGCACCGTCCGCGACAGGACGCGGACGGTTTCCCCCGCGACCCGGGTGGCGTCCCCCTGCGCCGGGCACTTCTTCCCGGCGATCACCATGTTGGGCTTCAGCAGCGTCCCCTCGATGCGCACCCGGTGGGCCGCCAGCTCCGCGTAGACCCGGGAAAGGAGCGCTTCCGTCACCTCCGCGCAGCGCTCGATCGTGTGGCCGCCGTCCATCAGGACCTCCGGCTCCACGATGGGGACCAGCCCCGCCTCCTGGGAAAGCGCCGCGTACCGGGCCAGCGCGTGCGCGTTCGCGCGGATGCAGAACGCCGTCGGGATCCCGTCCCCGACTTCGATTACGGCGCGCCACTTGGCGAAGCGCGCTCCGAGCTCCCTGTATTCCGCGAAGCGCGCGCGCAGGCCGTCGAGCCCTTCGGTGACCGTCTCCCCGGGATATCCCGCCAGCGGCTTCGCCCCCGCGTCCACCTTGATCCCCGGCACGATCCCCTGCCGCGACAGCACGGCGGGGAACGGGGTGCCGTCCGAGGCGCCTTGGCGTATCGTCTCGTCGTACAGGATCGCGCCGCCGATGTATTCGCCCGCCCCCGGTGCCGTGAACAGCAGCTCCCGGTACGCCCGGCGGTTCGGCTCCGTCGACGGGACGCCGACGGACCGGAACCTTTTTTCGATCGTGGGAGCGCTTTCGTCCGCGGCCAGGATCCCCTTGCCCGGCGCGACCAGCGCCCTTGCCGTCGCTTCCAGACCGCTCGCGTTCATGGGCCCCTCCTTGCCGGAACGGATCCGGGTTATATTTATAGGATGCCCTGTCCTCCGAAAAGCGACGATCTCCGGCTCGTCTATTCCACCGACCGGGGTCTTGTGTGCCCGAAATGCCGCGCCTCGATGGCAAAGTGCTCCTGCCGACGCGAATCCCCGCCTCCGAAGGGGGACGGGATCGTCCGCGTCCGGCGGGAGACGAAGGGGCACGGCGGGAAAACGGTCACCGTCGCGGACGGCATCCCCCTTCCGGGCGACGCCCTGAATGAGCTGTGTGCGGAACTGAAGCGCTGCTGCGGGACGGGCGGGACCGTCAAGGAGGGGGCGATCCAGATCCAGGGGGACCACCGAGAGAAGATCCTCGCGGAGCTTTCGCGCCGCGGTTTCAAAGCGAAACCCTCAGGCGGCTGACCGCCATCCGCCGGACGCATCCCCGTCACCGAGGAGCCACCTTCCTTCCGTCGCTCACCGAGTCTCCCGGGTGGACGACCACCGTTTCCCCTTCCGTAAGCCCCGAGAGAACCTGGGCGGCGAACCCGTTCCGTTTCCCGATCGTCACCTCGCGGACTTTCGCCCGCCCCCCCGCCACCGCATAAACGGCGTGCCGGTCGCCCTTCCGGAACACTGCGCCTTCCGGAACCTGCAGGACGTCCTTCTCCTCCCACAGGACGAAACCGGCCACCAGCCGGTAGCCGTCGCCGATCCTCTCCCAGATCTCCCGGGGGGAGGTGAAGTCCACGATCACGAACACCCGCTGCTCCTCCACTCCCAGCGCGGAGATCTTCGTGAACCCCGTCGGCTCCACCCGGCGCACCCTTCCTTCCAGCACCCCATCGCCTCCCCACCTCTTGAAGCGCACCGGGGTGCCCTCCGCGATCCGGACGGCGTCCGCCGAAAGCACGTCGACCTCCACTTCGATCCGGGCGGGATCGCCCACGACCATCAGGGGGGTACCCGCCGCCACCACGCCCTCGCTCTCCCGCGCCACGGCCATCACACGACCCGTCGCCGGCGAACGGACCACGACTTTCTCGCCGCCCGGGCCGGCTCCTTTTCCGCCCCGGATCAGCATCGCCCGCGCCTGCGCGACCTCGTGCCGCGCGGCCTCCGCCGCCGCTTCCGCCGATGCCTTTGCCGCCGCCGCCCGTCGCGCCTCCGAATCGACCCGATCCAGCGTGTCCCTCGTCGCGAGCCCCGCCTCCGCGAGCCGGCGGGTCCGCCGGAGCAGCTCCCCCGCGTAGTCGTCCGCCGCCGCGGCCTCCCGTGCGCGCGCCTCCGCGGCCTCCAGCGCCGCCTCCGCGGCCGCGACGCGGGCCTGGGCGGCGGCCCGGGACCGCGGATCGAGGGCATCCGCGCGCAGCGGCTCCAGGGCGGCCACCGGCTGTCCCTTCTTCACCGGGTCCCCGACTTCGAGGTCCACCCGCTCTACATAGCCGGAAACGGGGGCGGACACGACGAACCGGTCGCGCAGGCGCGTCTTTCCCTCTTCCTCCACGACGACACTCAACGGACCCCGCGCGACCTTCGCCGTCTCCACGGGAACCGGACGCGGCAGGAACGCCCAGAGGAGAAACAGGGCGGCGAATAGGAGCAGGACGATCGGCAGGATCCTGTTTTTCCATGCCATGCGGCGTCACTCCCTTGTCTTCAGCACGGCCACGAGGTCGAGCCGGTCGAGGCGGCGGCGCACCAGGAGGCCGGACAGGACCGCGGATGCGACGACTACGGCGGCGGCGAAGCCGTACGTGGACGGCTCCATAACGAAAGGGACCCGGAACAGGTCGGATTTCAGCTCATCCGCAATGTACCTCGCCATCCCCTCCCCCAGGAGGAACCCGAGGGGGATCCCGGCGGCGACGAGCGCGCCGAGCTCTCCGAGCAGGATGAACGAGATCTCTCCCCGCGTGAATCCCAGGACCCGCAGGCTGGCGAGCTCCCTGGCGCGTTCGGAAAGGGCGATCCTTGCGCTGTTGTACACCACGCCGACCGCGACGCTCCCGGCCAGCGCCGTTATGACGAGGGTGAACAGGAGGAACGTCCCCCCCATCGTCTCGTAAAAGGTCCGGATCGCGTCCTCCTGGGCCATCGTGCCAGCCACCGCGGGCATCCGCTTGAGTGCATCGTACACCAAGGCGCGTTCCGCCCGGTCCACCGACAGGTAGGCCCCCGAGATCACGTCCCCCTCTCCCAGCAGCCGGTTGAGGGCGTCCATCTCCATGTACGCGTTGACCCCGACGTACTCGGGGACCAGCCCGGCGACGGGGATCTCGAGCACCCGCCGCTTTCCCTCCAGGATCTCCACCGTCACCCGGTCCCCCGGACGGACGCCGAGGAGGCCGGCGAGGTAATCCGTAAAGACGACTCCGGAATCGGGCATCCGCAGCGGTCGAAGCCGCGTGTCCAGGACCCGGTGGAGGCGTCCCTCCTGCCGGAGCCCCTGGATCGCGAGACGCCGCTCCCGCGGGCCGGACCGGATCCGGGCGGCGACCGTCCGGTACGGCTCGCCGAGACGGACTCCCGGCAGGGCTTCCAGCGAATAAAGAGCCCGCGAGGCGGCGGGCTCGACGAAAGCGACGGTCAGGTCCTCCCGCTGGGCCAGGCGGAACTGGACGTCGACCAGGTAATGGATCGCGTCGCCCTGCACCCCCGACAGGACGAGGATGCCGCAGGACAGGCCGATGCCGAGGATCGAGAGGGAGGTCTTCACCGGACGCCTCCCCATGTTCCGGGCGATCATGCGGGCGGGCTGGGAAAGGAAGCGCCTCAATCCCAGCCGCTCCAGGAACGTCACACGGTACCTCTCCGGCGGCTCGGCCCGCATGGCCTCCGCCGGGGGGAGGAGGGTCGCCTTCCTCACGGCCTGGAACGCCCCCAGCAGCGCCGCTCCGCCGCTGACCAGGACCGCGACCGCCGCCACGGAAGGGCGCAGCTCGTAACGGAGCTCGGGGAATCTGTAGAATTCCATGTACATCCGGGTCATCCCCCTGCCGAGCCACGCCCCGGCCGCAAGCCCGCCTGCGACCCCCGCAAGGACGATCAGGGCGACCAGCTTCACGTAGTGCGCCCCGATGGAGGCGTCGCTCCAGCCGAATGCCTTGAGCGTCCCGACCTGGTCCCGCTGGAGGCTGACCAGCCGATTCACGGAAACGTTCAGCAGGAAGGCGGCCACCCCGAGGAAGATGACGGGGAAGATCGAGGCCATGTTCTCCAGCCCCCGGAATTCCTCCGAAAGGTAGCGGTGGGAAACCTGGTCGTCGCGGCCGTAGGCGCCCAGCCCCCCGTAGGATGCGATCAGAGCGTCGAGCCGACGGAGGACGTCCCCCTGCGATGCGCCCGGGGACAGCGTCGCCACGATGTCGTTGAACGCGCCTTCCATGCCGTACGCGGCGGCCAGCCCCTCCCGGTCCAGCCATAGCAGCCCGAACCGCTTCGAGTCGGGCAGGATCGATCCGGGGGCAAGCTGGTAGACGAACTCCGGGGAGACGCCGATGCCGACGATCCGCAATTCCTTCCGCTTCCCGTTGACGACCGCGCCGATGCGGTCTCCCGGATTCAGCGAGTGCGCGATGGCGAAGACGTCGCTAACCACCGCCTCGTCGTCCGCGCCCGCCGCCACGGAGCGCCCTTCCTTGAGATGCAGGGCGTTGAGAGCCGGCTCCCTCCCCCCCGGAACGGAGATCATCATCGCCCGGACGGGCTCCGGGAAGCCGGGCACGTCGAGGTTCCCCGCCGCCACGACGCGCGTCTCCAGCCGGTCCAGCCCCGGGACGGCCCGGATCGCCTCCGCGAGCGACTCCGGCGCGCGCTTCAGCGACGCGAACAGCTCGGCGAACCGGTAGTCCCGGTAGAACGCGGCGCGCGACTCCCTCAACGAATCCAGCGTGCTCAGGGAAATGACGAGGGTGGCCACCCCGCTCACGATGACCATGGCGATCGCCAGCGCCTGCCCCTTCATCCCCCACAGGTCCCGGAACAGCTTCCTGTCCAGCGCCTTCACGGGCTCACCAGCGCATGTCCCGGGGAGATTTCCTGGACTCGTTCCGGACGACGGACTGGATGGCGCCTGATCCGAGCCGGATCACCCGGTCGGCCATCCCGGCGATGTCCGCGTTGTGGGTGATCAGCGCCATGGTCGCGCCCAGCTCCCGGTTGACCCGCTCCAGCGCCTCGAGGACGACGATCCCCGTGGCGGCGTCGAGGGCGCCGGTGGGCTCGTCGCAGAGCATCACCAGCGGCCGCTTCGCGACGGCCCGTGCGATGGCGACCCGCTGCTGCTCTCCCCCCGACAACTGCGCGGGAAAGTGTCCCGCGCGTTCCGCGAGTCCGACCAGCGCCAGCGCTTCCTCCGGACGCATCGGGTCGGCGGCGATTTCCGTCACGACGGAGATGTTCTCGAGCGCGGTCAGGCTGGGGATGAGGTTGTAGAACTGGAAGACGAAACCGACGTGGCCCCTCCGGTACTCCGTGAGCTCCTTCTCCGTGGCGCGCGTCAGGTCCCTTCCACGGTACTCGACCGTTCCGCCGGTCACGGTATCCAGCCCGCCGAGAATGTTGAGGAGGGTCGACTTTCCGCTTCCGGACGGGCCGAGGAGGACAACGAGTTCGCCGGGATAGAGGTCGAGGTCCACCCCGCGGAGCGCGGGGACCTTGACCTCTCCCATGTCGTAGATCTTCGTGACGCCGCGCGCCCGAAACACGGGGGCGTCCGCGCCCGCGCTCTCCCTGCCCGTGACGGCCTCCGGCATGATTCCCCCTTCGTTCTATTCTCGGGAGAGGGAACGGAACAAGTCAAGCGAGGCGCGGCGCCTCGACAAGCCCGCCCCCTGCATGTATAATTCTGCTTTCATATTCGGCATATCCGAGGGAAAAGCAATGATCACGAAGTTGCAGGCGCAGGACGCGGCCCGGCCCGGCGCGCACGACCTCCGGCATGCATTAGGCAACACCCCCGTCGTCGAGCTGCGGACGCTGAATCCGAATCCGCGGGTTCGAATCCTTGCCAAGCTGGAAGGAAACAACCCCGGCGGCTCGGTCAAGGACCGGCCCGCCCTCTACATGCTCTCCATGGCGGAGGTCCGCGGCGAGCTGACGCGGGAAAAGACGATCCTCGAGCCCACGTCCGGCAACACCGGGATCGCCATCGCAATGATCGGCGCGTCCCGCGGCTACCCGGTAAAGCTGGTCATGCCCGCCTGCGTCAGTCTGGAGCGCCGCGCCGTCCTTTCCGCGTTCGGAGCCGAGCTGGTCCTTTCGCCCGCCCAGGAAGGGACCGACGGGGCGATCCGTCTCGCCCACCGGATCCTGGAGGAGACCCCCGACCGGTATTACATGCCGAACCAGTACGCCAACCCGGACAATCCGCTCGCGCACTACGAGACCACGGGGCCGGAGATCCTCCGGCAGACGGGGGGAGAGATCGACTGCTTCGTCGCCGGCATGGGGACGGGCGGCACCCTCATGGGAGTGAGCCGCTTCCTCCGGGAGAAGGCGCCGAAGGCGCAGGTCGTGGGCGTCGAGCCGACGCTCGGCCACCGGATCCAGGGATTGAAGAACATGAAGGAGGCGATCGTACCGCCGATCTACCGCGAAGAGAGCCTCGACTGGAAAATCGTCGTCGAGGACGAGCCGGCCTTCCTGACCGCGAGGCGCCTCGCCCTCGAGGAGGGGCTGTTCGTGGGAATGTCGAGCGGCGCCGCGGTCGCCGGGGCGATCGAGGTCGCCCGGGGCATGGCGCGCGGCACGGTCGTCGTCCTGCTGCCCGACCGCGGAGACCGCTACCTCAGTACCTCCCTGTTCCGCTCCACCTGCGGGAAGTGCCCCCCGTGATTCAGCCCCGGTCCGCGTCGGGCCTCAAGGAGTCCCGCAGTTCCTCCGCGATAGGGTCCTGGTAGATCTCCAGGGCCCTCTCCACGCACTCGAGGGATTCCCGGAATCTCCCCATCGCCTTCAGGGCGACGGCCTTGCGGGTCCAGGCCTCGCAGCTCTCCGGGTGCACCTCGATTGCCCGGTCGTAGAGCGCAATGGCCTCGGCCGTCTTCCGCTTCGCAAGGAGCGCGTCCCCTTCCTTCGCATAAGCATCGGCAAGCGCTTCGGGGTCCATGTCGTCCCTCCCGTCCCTGCGTCACCTGCAGGACCATTATCCCACGGAAGACATGAACTCTTCCATGAAGCCCGCCAGGGAGTCCACCCACTCGTAGGAGGCGGCGTTGTAGATGGAGGCCCGGATCCCGCCCACGGAGCGGTGCCCTTTGAGGCCGACCATCCCGCGCTTCTTCGCCTCGGCGATGAACTGCTCCTCGAGCTCCGGGCTCGGGAGGCGGTACACCACGTTCATCATCGACCGGCTCTCCTTCTCCACCGGAGAGCGGTAGAAGCCGGGATTGGCGTCGATGACGCCGTAGAGGCGCGCCGCCTTTTTCCGGTTCGCCTCCTCGATCTTCGGGAGGCCGCCCTGCCCCTTCAGCCAGGACAAAACGTTGCGGACCATGTAGACGCCGAACGTCGGAGGGGTGTTGTAGAGCGACTTGTTCTCCGCGTGCGTGCGGAACTGCCAGATCTTCGGGATGTCCTTCCTCCCCTTCTCGATCAGCTCCTTCGAGACCACGACGATCACCACGCCCGACGGTCCGATGTTCTTCTGGGCGCCCGCGTACGCCAGGCCGAACCGGGTGATGTCGAACGGCCGCCAGAGGAAATCGCTCGACATGTCGGCCACGAGCGGCACGGAAGCCGTGTCGGGGAACGGACGGGAGCCGTCGGCGTTGAACTGGACTCCGTGGATGGTCTCGTTCGAGGTGATGTGAAAATAGGCGGAGGCCGGATCGACGTTCGTCCCGGAGGCGCCGGGCACACGGGTGTATCTCTTCTCCTTGCCTTCCCCCTCGCCGAGGCTCTGGACGGAAACGGCCGCTCCGGTCAGCCCGGCGACGGACTTCGCCTCGCCGACCGCCTTTTCGCCCCAGGCGCCCGTGACGAGGTACTGCGCGCTCTTCCCCTTGTCGAGCAGGTTCAGTGGGATCTGCGCGAACAGCGTGGTGGCCCCTCCCTGGAGCAGCAGGACCTCGTAGCTCTCGGGAACGGAGAGGAGCTCCCGGACCAGGGCGATGGCCTCGTCGTGGACGGCCTCGTATTCCTTGCCCCGGTGGCTGTGCTCCATCACCGACATGCCGCTTCCAGCGAAGTCGAGCAGCTCCTCACGCGCGCGCTCCAATGCGGGCAGCGGAAGCGCCGCCGGTCCGGCGTTGAAATTGATCTTGCGGTTCATATGCGCCTCCAGGTCCGGATGTCGTACGAGAACGTCATTTTCACAAGGCCGGGGGCGACCGTCAAGACGGGGAAACGGCACGGCCCGCATTTCGCGGGCCAGTTGATTTTTCCGGACGATGGAATATCGTTAGGGATGGCGGGCGGAACCGCCCCGGAAGGAGGCAGAATATGGAACCGAGCAAGATCGTGGTCCGCTACGCCAGCGGAAGGGTCCTCAAGGGGCATACGCAGAACTTCTTCCCGAACCGTCCTTCGTTCCATCTCCTGCCGCTGGAAGGGGAGCCCTTCAAGGGGCCGGTGGAGATCCCCCTGGACAACCTGAAGGCGGTGTTTTTCGTCCGGGACTTCACGGGGAACAAGGATTTTCAGGAAAAGAATCGGATCTCCGAAGGGGAAAAGCCGCAGGGGCGGGTGATGGAGGTGACATTCCGGGACAACGAGACCATCCTCGGGACCACCCAGGGATACGACCCGAAGCGCCCCGGCTTCTTCCTGTTCCCCGTCGACAAGGGATCGAACAACACGAGGGTGTTCATCGTCTCCGCCGCCGTCCAAAAAGTGCGTTTCCTTTAAAGACGACGGGAAACCGTTCCGATAAGGAAATCATGAGGAAGGCCATCCGTCTCGCCGCCTTGATCGGATATTCGCTGGCCGCTGCGCTCCTCCTGCCGCCCATCCCGGCGGTTGCGGCCGGGGAGCCCGTCGGTTTCATAAAGAACGCCGCGGGTTCGGCGTTCGTGGTGCGCGACGGGGAACGCCTCCCCGCGGGCATCGGGACGAAACTCCAGGTCGGCGATACCCTCGTTACCGGGGAGGACGGATCCCTGGGAGCGATCTTCCGGGACGACTCCACCCTCTCGCTGGGGCCGGGAAGCAGCGTGGTCGTCCGGAACTTCGAATTCCAGCCCGATCAAGGGAAGTTCGGCCTCTTCATCCGCATCACCCGGGGCTCCCTCGCGTACCTCTCGGGGCTGATCGGCAAACTCTCCCCCGAATCGGCCCGCTTCGAAACTCCCACGACCACCATCGGCATCCGGGGAACCCACTTCGCCGTGAAGACCGGGGAGCCGATCGCAAGATGACGCGCGCGGGCGGCAGCGCGGAAATGCTCCCAAGGGCGCGGAGCTTCCGCCTCCTCGCCGCATGCCTGTTCGCCATCACTGTCGTCCCCGGATGCGCTTCGGCGCCGCCCACCCTGCCTTCCCGGACTCCGGACACGATCGTTCTCCTTCCCGACGCGTCGGGGAAGACCGGCGCCATCGTCGTGTCCGGCGGCGGGAAGGACCTCGTGCTCTCGGAAACCCGGCAGGCGGTGGTCGTCGGGGAGAACTCCGCCCCCGGCGCCCCGTTCATCATGCAGGACAACGAGGTGGCGTCCATCGCGGGAGCCGCGCTCAACGCGCTTCCGCCGCCGCCGAAGCAGTTCATCCTCCATTTCGAGCACGGGACCGCGACGCTCACCGGTCCGTCCAGGGGGCTGATGCTCCAGGTCGTGCGGACGATCAAGGCGATGGCCCCGGTGGACATCAGCGTCGTCGGACACACGGACACCGTGGGGGACCGGCAGTACAACTACAAGCTCTCCCGCAAGCGGGCACAGACCGTGGCCGACCTGCTTGTCGCCGCAGGCGTGGAGGAATCCATCCTGGAGATCACTTCGCACGGAAAGGACAACCCCCTGATCCCCACCGGCGACCAGGTCTCCGAGCCCCGGAACCGCCGCGTCGAAGTGACGATCCGATAGGCGGGCATGACCGGTAACCGCTCCCTTCCCATTCTGGTCGTCGGCTTCCTCCTGACCCTTGCGATGGCCGCCCTGAGCGTCTGGCCGCCGCAGCTCTTCCTGTACCTGGACGGCAAGATCTACGACTCCTTCCTCCGGTCCGCGCCGCGGAGCCCCGTTTCGGGCTCCGTGGCGATCGTGGACCTCGACGAGGCCAGCATCGCCGCTTACGGCCAATGGCCCTGGCCCCGCTACCGCGTCGCGCGGCTCCTCGAGGAGATCCGGCGCGCTGGAGCCTCCGCCGTGGGGCTCGACATGCTCTTCGCGGAACCCGACCGCACCTCGCTTGCGTCCCTTTCCGGCGAGATCCGCCGCGACCTCGGCGTCGGCATCTCCCTGGAAGGGATGCCCGTCGAAGCCCTCGATTCCGACCGGACCCTCGCGGCCGTGCTGGCGCGGGGTCCCTTCGTCCTCGGCTACCAGTTCGATTTCGACGCCCCCCGCGGCGAGCGCTGCGTCCTGCACCCGCTTCCCGCCGCGGTCCGGTCCGCGAAGGACGCGGCCGGGCCGGCGAACCTCTTCGATGCCATGGGAGTCGTCTGCAACCTCCCCGTGCTGGCGCGGGCGGCGGCCTCTTCCGGTTTCTTCAACGTCACCCCCGACTCGGACGGCGTGGTCCGGCGCGTCCCCCTGGTGATCCGGCACCGGGACGCGTATTACCCGAGCCTCGCCCTGGCCGTCTACCGGAAGACGCTGGGCGGCGACGTCGTCCTCGAAGCGGGGGCGGGAGGGATCGAGTCCATCCTTCTCGGGGGGAACAGGATCCCCCTCGACCCGCGCGGCAACCTCCTCGTGAACTACCGCGGCAGCCGCCGCGCGTTCCCCCACATCCCGGCGGCCTCCCTGCTGGACGGAACCGCGGACGCGGCCGCGCTCCGCGGGAAAGTGGTCCTCGTGGGAACGACCTCGGCGGGGCTCCACGAGATCCGGACCACGCCGCTCGAAGCCGCGCAGCCCGGTGTGGAGATCCACGCCTCGGCCATCGAGAACCTGATCGCATCCGACCCGATCTCGAGCCCCCGCTGGATCCGCGGGCTCATGGCGCTGCTGGTCCTCCTCGTCGGCGTCCTCCTGACGCTCGTCCTGGCCCGCGGGACGGCCGCATGGAGCCTGGCGATCGTCGTGCCGGCCGCCGCCGGCGTCTGGGCGGGCTCCTGGTGGCTCCTCGCCCATTCCCAACTGTTCCTGTCCCCGCTCGTTCCGACGGCCACCCTCGGGTCCGTCTTCACGCTGCTCACCTCGATCCGCTACCTCGAAACCGAACGGGAGGTCCGGGAGCGGACGCGGAAGCTGTCGCTGACGCAGGACGCCGTCATCCAGAGCCTGGCCGCGCTTGCGGAAACGCGGCACCACGAGACCGGGGGGCACATCCAGCGGACCCGTCACTACATGCGCACGCTCGCGCTCCGCCTGAAGGACCACCCCCGCTTCCGCGCCTACCTGGACGACGACGCGATCGACCTGCTGTTCCGCCTCGCCCCGCTGCACGATATCGGGAAGGTCGGCGTCCCCGACCACATCCTCCTCAAGCCGGCCCGCCTCACGGTGGAGGAATTCGAGGAGATGAAGAAGCACACCCTGTACGGCTCGGAGACGATCCGGTTGGCAAGGAACTTCCTGGGAGAGGATTCGTTCCTCCAGGTGGCCGACGAGATCGCGTTGAACCACCACGAACGGTGGGACGGAACCGGTTATCCGCGCGGGCTGAAGGGGGACGCGATCCCCATCCCCGGCCGCCTGATGGCGGCGGCGGACTCCTACGACGCCATCATCAGCCCGCGGCTGTACAAGCCCGCGATCTCCCACGAGGAGGCGATCGCCATCATCCGCGGCCTCAAGGGGGTCTACTTCGATCCCGACGTGGTCGACGCGTTCCTGTCCGCGGGCGACGAATTCGCGGAGATCGCCTCCCGGTTCGCCAGCGGCGGGGGCGTGGAGCCCGAACCGCCGAAAGGATACCAATCTGCTATAATGTGAATGGAGTGGCGCGGCGGGGTCACACAGGCCCCACGGCCATGCGGACGGCGGCGGAGAGATAACCGGCTCAACCGCCCGACCACCCGGGGAAAGGCAGGAACTCCCCGGACAAGGTGAAGACGCAGGCAAGCCGCGGATGCCGGTGGAAGGCCGGCCGCCACTCCCTATTCGTTTTTCCCCTCGCGCCGCCCCCCCCTCGCCCAACAGATCAGCACGGCTCCGCTTGCGGCGACGGCGGGCACGGCGATCCACAAGGCCCTGGAAAGCGCTTCGCCCCGTTCCATGCCGGCCTCGATGAATCCCGCGCTCCTGTGCCCCACCCATTCCGGGCTCAACGCGTCTCCCAGCAGGTGGATCAGGAAAACGTTGACGGCGAGACCCGTCGCCCGGATGCTCCCCGGGACGCAGCTCACCGTCAGCGCATTCACCGGGCTTGTGTTGCAGAAAAGGAGCAGCATCCCCAGGAAGAACGCCGCGTATGTCCCGCCGGGCGTCGGGGCGCGAAGCGCCCAGGCCACCACCGGGGCGGCCGCGAGCAGGGTCCCCCCCGCGATCCACACGCCCGCGTCGGTCCAACGCCTCTGCAGCCGGGAGGTCAGCGCGCCTCCCGCGAACGTGCCCGCGATCCCGGTGACGACGGCCATCCCCCCGAACACGATCCCCGCCCTCCCCGCGCCGATCCCGTGGACCCGCTGGAGGAGCGTCGGGGCCCAGGCGCTCAGCGCCCCCATGGCGAAGGTATAGGCGGTGTAGGACAGGGTGCACGCCACCCAGATCCGGTTGGTGAACAGGTGTTTCAGCTTCGCGGAAAAGGAAGCTCCCCCGAGGCGGTCTTCCATCGTGTCCATGCCGCCCCGCGGCGGATCGGCGACCCGCCACATGCGCGCCGCCAGGAGGAGGCCCGGGAGTCCGGCGACAAGGAACGACGCGCGCCAGCCCCACGCCTGTGCGACGAGCCCCCCCAGCCCGTATCCGATGGCGCTTCCGACCGGTATCGCCATGAAGTACCAGGTGAACACCCTCGCCCTGTCCTTTTCGGCGTAACAGTCGGAGAGGAGCGCCGGTCCCAGCGCGGCATACGCCGCCTCCCCCACCCCGACGAGGGCGCGGGAGAGAAGAAGGCCCCCGAACCCCCCGGCAAACGCGGCCCCGGCGGTGGCCAGGCTCCACAATGCGATTCCAGAGGCGATCAGCCGGGGGCGGTGCATGCGGTCCGCGAGCGTCCCGACGACGGGCGCCGCCAGCATGTAAGCGTAGATGAATACCGGATGGATCCACCCGAGCTGGGCGTCGCTCAGCCCCATGTCCCGGCCCATGGGCTCGAGCACGGCCGCCGCCACGTAGCGGTCCACGTAGTTGAGCATGTTGATGCCCGTCAGGAAGACCAGGAGGCCGGCGGCGTTCGTCATGGTGACCAAAGTATCAAAAGGGACCGGCCGGGAGAATCCCGACGTGTATAATACAGGCCGATATGACGAAGCCGATGCATCCCCTGACGAGGGCGACCCTCCTGGGCCTTCCCGTCGCCCTTCCCGCCGCCGCCGTCTGCGTCGCATACCTCGACGAGCCGCTCGCCCTGGCGATCGACGGCTTCCGGCGATCCAGCCCCTTCCTCAACAGATATACCGACGATCTCCCGGACCTTCTTCTTCCCTTCGTCCTCATCTTGTCGGCCTGGATGTGGACCGCATGGTTCCTCCGGGTCCGCAGGGGGTTCCGGGACGAAAGGGCCGCGTTCTACCGGTTCGCGGGGACCGTCCTCCCGGCCGCGCACGTCGCGAAGGCGGCGTTCAAGACCCTCTTCGGGCGGGTCGAAACGCGCGCCTGGCTGAGGGATCCGCTGCCCGACGGCTTCCACTGGTTCAATTCCGGGAACGGGCACAGCGGCTTCCCTTCCGGGCACATGACGGTGATCGCCGCCGTCGCGGCCGCGTGCTGGATCCATTTCCCGGAGCACCGCCCGCTCCTGATTTTCGCCCCGCTGCTTCTCGGCGCGGCGCTGGTCGTGACGAACTACCATTTCCTCGGCGACGTCGTCGCGGGGGGGTATCTCGGCCTGGCGGTCGCAGCGGCAATCCGCCGGGCGTTGGAGCGATATGATTCCAGGGCCGAACGTTAGCCCCGCCCCGGGTCGCGCTCCGGGCATTCTGCGGAGCCACCTGCCGATGGCGCCGATCGCCGCGGGTCTGACGCTCTCCGCCCTCGACTGGGCCGGCGTCTGCACCGAGGCGTGCGCGGAGACTTCGCTCTACCGTCTTTTCGGATTTTCGCTCCCTCCCCTGGGAGTCGCATACTTCGCGTTGTGCGGGACCGCCTGTCTCCTGCGTCGCCGGCACGCCGCGTATTTCGGGACGCTCGCCCTCCTGTTTTCAGGCGGGCTCGGAGCGGAGGCGGTATTCACCTACATCCAGAGGGCCGTGATCGGGAAATGGTGTCCCATGTGCGTTGGGGTCGCCCTCTGCGTGGCGGCCGGAAGCGCATTGATCGCGCAGGAGTACTTCGCCGAAAGGGAACGCATGTATCCTGAAAGGGAAAGGAAAACCGTCATGAAGCGATTCGCCGTGCACGGCGCGCTGGTCCTTCTCGCATTCCTGGCCGGGCTGGGAGTCACCGCGGCGGGCCTCTCCCGCCCCGACGCCCACGCGGCCGGGCTGGCGCCGGAGATGCTCTCCTTCGGCCCCGCGGACAGCACGCGGGAGGTGTACATCGTAAGCGACTGGTTCTGCCCGGCTTGCCGCGTTGCGGAACCGGAGATCCTCAAAGGGGCGAAGGCGGCCATGAAGCAGGCGAAGGTCGTCTTCGTGGATTATCCCATCCACCGGGAGACGATTAACTTCATCCCCTACAACCTGTCGTTCATGTTCAAGGAAAAGGAGAAATATCTCCAGATCCGGGAGGCGCTCGCCGCGCTGGCGCTCAAGACGAAGGAGCCGACGCCCGAGGACGTGCAGGCGGCGGTTTCCCCCCTCGGGGTGAAATACGTTCCGTTGAACTTCACGGACGTCATGGCGGGGACGCAGTACCATTACTCCCTGGTCCAGAAATACAAGATCCCGGGTACGCCCGCGGTCATCGTGACGGACACCCGGACGGGGAAGGTGAAGCGGCTGAACGGAGTCAAGGAGATCACGCAGGAAAATATCCTTCGCTCGATCGAAGACGTCTCCGCGAATTAGGCGGAAGGCATGCCGTCGACCATCCTCCTCCTGATCGTCGTCGTCTTCGCCGCCGCCGTCGCGCTCCTGGCGCTCGTCGGCGGGCGCAGGCTGTGGAAGCGGCCGTTCCCGGGAGAGCCCCCGCAGGACCGCATGACCCGCCAACAGGCCGCCGCCCTCCGCGAAGAGCTGAGCGGCCTGAAAAAGACGCTCTCCCGCAAGGCCGAAATCGCCGACCGGCTTCCCGTCATCGCGAAGAACCTCACCGAAAGGCTGCCGGAGAGCGCGTTCCCTTCCATCCTGGTACGGGGAGCGAAGGAACTCTTCGGCGCGGACCAGGTGGGCTACTTTTCTCCCCTCGAGGGCTCTACCGACTTCACGCTCGCGGTGGGAACGGGTTATCCCGCGGAATGGCAGGGGAAGATCCGGGTCGCTCCGGACGAGGGACTGCTGGGGCTCGCGCTCCAGAAAAAGATCGTCGCCGCGCGGATCGACCCCTTGGCCGGCTCCGGCCTGAGGGTTTCGTCCCGGTCGCTGGAACGGATCGGGATCCCTCCCGACTTCGCGGCGCCGATCTTCGGCCCCACCGGGATCAACGGCGTCCTCGTCATCACGGGCTGCCCGCACTCCCTGGAGGAGGAGAGGAAATACGTCTCGATGCTGGCCGACCTGTTTTCCATCGCGATGGAGAAGGCGGCCCTCGCCGACGCGACCCGGACCGGCGCGTGGAGGGACGAGCTCACCGGAGTGTCCACCCGCCTCCATTTCCTGCAGCGGTTCGAGAGCGAGATCCGGCGGACGGAGAACTACCAGCAGTCCTTCTCCCTCTTCATGTTCGACATCGACCGTTTCAAGACGATCAACGATGCCTATGGGCATTCCGTGGGCGACGCCGTGATCCAGCGGGTCGCCGAGATCACGAAGAAATACACCCGCATCTCCGACATCGTCGGACGCTACGGCGGCGACGAGTTCCTGGTGCTGATCACCTCCACGACCCGGGAGCAGGCGCTCCGGTACTCCGAGAACATCCGCAGCCGGATCGCCGAAGACGAGCTGAGGATCCAGGGGGTGAATGATCCCGTCCGGCTGACGATCAGCGGCGGGCTGGCGTTCTTCCCCATCCACGGGCAGACCACGACCGACCTGATGCAGGCGGCCGATCATGCCCTGTACGAGGCGAAGCGAAAAGGGAGGAACCGGACGGTCGTCGCCAAGGTCTCGAGCCTCGCCGACGCGGTCGACGGGGAGCGGACGACGCCCGATTAGCGCGTGAGCCTCCGCGCCGCACCCAGCGCCGCGACGAACGCCGCAACGGCGGCGTACTGGGCGGGAGTCAGCCCGTAATACGTCGCGTCCGCCAGGCGAAGGAAATCCAGGAAGAACCGCACCGGAGTGTAGAGGAGAAGGAACGCCACCGACAAGTACCCCGGCCTGCGCTCCTTCCGGCCCAGCCACAGGAAGGCCGGCGCCATCACCGTCAGCGTGTAGAGGAATTCGTACCAGCCGAGGTCGTGGTATCCGAGTTTCGCCAGCTCCGCCGCCGGAGGGAGCTCCGCCAGACGGCCCGCCGCCCTGTAAACCGATGCGATGAACGCCTGCGCTTCCGGGGTTTCCAGGCTGACCGCCAGCGGGAAGGAAGTCACGACGCCGGGATGGTCGTGCGCCACCGTGCAGCCAAGGCGCCCGAAGATCCACGCGAACGTGAAACCGTACGCGACCGCGTCGAGGTACCGGATCCTGTCCGTCGTTCCGACGCCGCCGCCCCGGAAGCGGAACCAGAGCCAGATTCCCAGCACGCCTCCCGCAATCCCCCCGAAGGAGCTGATGTTCTCCCACAACTTGAGCAGCAGGAGCGGGTTCCTCGCCGCCTCCTGCGGGAAATAGGCGATCACCGAGTACAAATGGGCCGACACGAAGCCCACGACGATCGCCCAGGTCATCAGGTCCCTGCAGGCGTCGGAATCCAGCGACGCCCGGCGGCAGCGCGCCAGGGAGATCGACCACCCCGTCACCACCGCCGCGGCGACCAGCAACCCGAAGACGTGGATGTACACCGGGCCGAACAGGTGGAACTTGATCGGTTCGAAATACGGGACCATCCTAGTATTCCCCTTCCTGCGGCGCATCCCCCGTCAGGACGGCAAGGTTGCCCCGGGCGCGCCGGTGGCCCGGGTCGAGGCGAAGCGCCTCCCTGTAACAGCCTATCGCATCTTCCCGCCGCCCCGCCTGCTGGTACGCGTAGCCGAGGTTGTTGCGCGCGCGGGGATTGGCGGGAAAAAGCCGTACCTCCTTTTCCCAAAGGGCGACCTCGGACCGGTATTCGTGGTTCCGTGCGATCGTGAGGACCGTCAGCAGGATGCCGCCCAGGACCGCAACGGGCACCCAATGGGCCGTCCGCAAGGTCCCCGCCCACGCGCCGACCGCCAGGAAGATTCCCCAGCACGCGAGATACAGGTGGCGCTCGCTGGCGACGTCCAGCCGCCGGATGAAGGAATACGCGGGCGCAAGGTGCAGGAAGAACCACAGGATCCCGAAGGCGACCGCCGGGAATCTGCGCCATGCGGCGACTCCCGCCGCGGCCAGCGACAGGAGGAGGACCCCTTCCGCTCCGGTCAGGAGCGTCCATGCGCCCGGGACCGCGATATCGGGATCGATGCTCAGCCGGTGCGCCATGGCGAGACGCGACAGGAGGTAGGATACGCCGCGCACCTGCGCGATCGCGGCTCCCGCCATGTCGCCGGACACGATCCGGGCGCCCCAGATCTTCCCGTACGCGGGATGCAGCAGGAACCAGGCCGCCGCGCAGGCGAGAAGCGCCCAGTGGACGGATTGCCTCCGCGCGGATTCCCGGAATACCGCCCTCCGTCCCGGCGCGGCGGTCTCCCATAAAAGTAGCGCCGCAGGGAGCGTCGCCGCGGTTTCCCGTGTCAGCAGCGCAAGGAGGAACAGCGACGGTGAGGCGAAGTAGATGCGCGCCCGGTCGTTCTCCTCCACCCCGCGGACGTAGCACAGCAGGCTTGCCAGGTAGAAGAAAGCCATGAGCGACATCGACCGGCCGCTGACGTAAGTGACCGCTTCGGTCTGGATCGGGTGGAGGGCGAACAGCAGCGCAGCGATGAAGGGGCCCGGCGCGATCCCGTCGGCCTGCGTTCCATTTCTCGCCGGGAGGATCCTCCGTGACAGCGCGTAGACGAGGCATACGTTCGCCGCGTGCACCGCCGTGTTGACCAGGTGGAATCCGAACGGCCCCGTGCCCACGGTCCGGTTCAGCGCATAGGACAGCTTCAGGAGCGGCCGGATTCCCCCGGCGGCCCCGGAAAGCCAGGCCCGGAGCGAATGGACCGAGGGGTTGTCCACGATCACGTTGAAGTCGTCGTACTGGAAGGAGCCGGAGAGCGAGTTGGCGTACGCGACGGCCACGCCGCCCAACAGCGCCGCCGTTCCTGCCCATCCCTTCCGGTTCATGGCCGCGGCGTCGCGCCCCCCGCCGCGGCCAGGGAGAATGCGTTGTCCAGCATCCCGACGGCGTCCCACCACCGGTTCGGCGCGTTCAGCAGGACGAGGAGGACGCGGTTGGGGCCGCGCTCCGCCAGAACGACGAGGCAAGGTCCCGCCTCCCGGGTGTAGCCGGTCTTCACTCCGACCGCGCCCCGGTACCGCCCCACCATCTCGTTGCCGTTTTCCAGCGGAAACGTCCGGCTGCCGTCGGCGTTTTCGATGTCGAGGCGCACCTGCGCGACGAGCCGCGCGAACCGGTCGTCCGCGAGCGCTGCCTCCGCGAGCAGGGCGAGGTCGTTCGCCGTCGAGTAGTGGCCGGGATGGTGGCGCCCCGACGCGTTGGCGAAGCGGGTATTGCGCATCCCGAGGGCCGCCGCCCGGGCGTTCATGCGCTTCACGAACCGCCCTTCCGTCCCGTCCACGTGCTCCGCCAGGGCGTGGGCGGCGTCGTTTGCCGACCGCAGAAGCGTCGCGGCAAGCAGCTCGGCGACGCGCAGCCGGTCGCCGGGCTTAAGGCCGATCCGCGCGCCGGTCTCCGCCGCGGCCGCCCGGCTGACCGTCGCCACCTCGCCGAGGCGTCCGCGCTCCAGGACGAGCAGCGCCGTCATCATCTTCGTGAGGCTCGCGGGAGGCAGGCGGCGGTCCGGCGAATGCTCCCAGACCGCCGTCCCGTCAACTTTCA
Organism: Thermodesulfobacteriota bacterium; assembly: GCA_040758155.1. Taxonomy (NCBI): domain Bacteria; kingdom Pseudomonadati; phylum Thermodesulfobacteriota; species Thermodesulfobacteriota bacterium. Next base: position 26,879 of record JBFLWB010000144.1, on the reverse strand, counting down.
GCAGGTAGGAGGCGGCGACCCCCGGAAAGGGGTCAGGCCGCCTTTCGCCCGCCCGGGCCGGCGAAGCCGCCGCCAGCAGGCAGGCGATCAAAACGATCTTCGGCGCGCGTATCACCAGCCCAGCAGGTTCTTGAGCTTCTTCGCCTTGTCGACGCCCGACTCGAGCGGGGTCTGCTCCCGGGGCTGCGCGGAATAGGAGCGGCCGGTCTCCCGGGCCTTCGCCGCGGCTTCTTCCCTCTCCCTCGCCTTCGCCTCTTCCTGCTCCCTGCGGCGCTGTTCGTCCTTCGCCGCCTGGTCCCGGAACATCTGCTGGATGTTCCCGATCGAGGGAACCTCGAACTTCTCGTATCCCTTCGGGATCTCGAACAGCGCGGGGTCCTGCTTCCCGATCTTCAGGTTTTTCAGCTCCATCCGGAACTTCTCCTTCTTTGCCCCGGAGGTCTTCACGTCGGTCTCCATCCGCATCACGATGTTTTCCTTCGTGATCCACATCGTCCCGCCGAACTTCTCCTTGCCCGGGCAGGAAACCTCGATCGTGCTTTTCCTCGTCCTGAACCCGTCGAGCGTCTCCTCGCCCGCGGCCGTCTGCTTCACGTCGCAATCCTGGATGTTCCCCGGGTCCCGTTTCGCGGTACTCTCGCCGAACTTGTGCTCCATGTACTTCTTCTGATCGGGCATCAGCGTCCACATGACCTTCTTGTCCATGCGCATGATGCTGACGGCCCCCGCCCCGAACTCGTTGCGCTCCTTCCCCGGGGCGGCGTGGACCTTCCCCGTCATGGCTTCACCCGATCCCGTGGTCACATGGCGGTCCGCCGAGTATTCGACGCTGGCGGGCGCGAGGCCGGCCGCGAAGGACGCCCCCGAAAACGCCGCAACCGCCGCGGCCAGGAACGCGAGAGCAACGATCCCCTTCCCTGTCCTCTTCCCCATTTCCGTCCCCTCCCGTTGGGATGTCCGGATTATATATCAGCCGTGCCGCGCGGTCACATCCGGCGCCCTTGCGGGAGATAATCGATTATGAGGTAATTCGCCCATGCGAACTGAAGTCATCGCCCGGCAGAAGGAACTCGGCAGGAAGACCGCGATCGTCCTGCCGGTGTTCTACCCGCGGGAGCTGCTCACCGCGATGGATGTCCACGCGGTGGAGCTGTGGGGCCCGCCCGGCCCTCCCCGCGGGCCGGATTCCGGGCGCATCCAGAGCTACGTATGCGCCGTGGCGCGCAACGCCCTCGCGTTCCTCGCGTCGGGCGGGGGGAAGGATGCGGACGCGCTCCTGATCCCCCACACCTGCGACGCCCTCCAGGGGCTGGCGACCCTCGCCCCCGACCTCGGCGGCTGGGAGAAGCCGGCGTTCCGATACCATCACCCGAAGGGGGAGGACCGCCCTTCCGCAAGGAAATTCGTCCGCTCGGAGCTGGAGGCGCTGGCCGGGGAGCTTTCCCGCCTGACCGGCAAACCGCCGGATGCCGGCCGGCTCCGGGAGGCGATAGCGCTTCAAGCCAAGATCGACCGTCTACGCGGGACGCTGCTGTCCCGGCGCGCATATCTCGAGACGGACGACGGCGCTTTGTACCGCCTGCTCCGCCGGGGCGAATATCTCTGGCCCGAAGATCACCTCGCGGAGCTGGAGGACGCCGTGCGCGGGATCCGCGAAGGGCGCCGCAGGAGCGGGATCCCCCTGATGGTCACCGGTTATGTTCCGGAGCCCATGACCCTCTTCGATCTTCTGGACGCCGCGGGCGCCTACGTGGCCGCCGACGATTACGCCGCGATCGGGCGACGAATCCCCCTTCCTTCGGAAGATGAGGACGCGGACCCGCTCGACCGGCTTTCCGTCCTTCCGTTCCGGCTGCCTCCCTGCCCGACCCGCTCTGCGGACCTGGTGCGCAGGATGGCTTACCTGGAGGGGCTGTATCGGCGGTCGGGTTCCGCGGGGCTTGTCGTTCACATCCCGAAATTCTGCGAGCCTGAAAGCTTCGACGTCCCCGCGATCCTGCAGCGGTTCGCCGGTCTCGGCGCGCCTGTGCTGCTGCTGGAAACCGGGCTGGAAAAGGAGATGCCCGCACAGGCAGCCACCCGACTGGAAGCATTCGTGGAGAACTTAAAATATAGGTATCCATCAAATTGATATTACGAAGGATTCAATATGAAGCACTGGCGCGATACGGTGGAGCGGCCTTGTCCGCGGTCTCCGCGGTTTCGCGGATCCGTGCGCGCGCGGGGCGCAAGGGTAGGACACGTCCGACCGGTCCCTTCGGCCCCCCCCTGGAATCCACGCGCAAGCTGAAGGAGCTGACCTCCCTCCATTACCTTGCGGGCCGGTACGCCGACGGCGCCGTTCCGGTCGCCTGGGTCACCTCCGGCTTCCCCGTCGAGATTCTGCGGGCGCTCGGATTCCATACGGTCTACCCTGAAAACCACGCCGCGATCTGCTCGGTGAAGCGCATGGTCCCGGACCTTTCCGCGGCGGTGGAGCGGCTCGGCTATTCGAGGGACCTCTGCGGCTACGCGCGCGCCGACATCGGCTGCGCCGTCACGGGGACGACCCCCGTGGGGCGCCTCCCCCGCCCCGACCTGCTCTGCTGCTGCACGAACATCTGCCAGACGGTCCTTTACTGGTACCGAGCCCTCGCGGACCGCTTCCGCGTCCCACTCGTCGTCATCGATGCCCCATTCCTGTACGGCGAGGCGAAGCCGCGTCACCTGGACTACGTCGCGGAGCAGCTTCTGGAGCTCGCCGCGACGGCGGAACGGATCGCTCGCCGCAGGCTGGACCGGGAAGCGCTGGCCGAAACGCTGCGCCGCTCCCGCGAAGGCTCGCTGCTCTGGGGGGAGTGCCTGGAGGCCGGTCGGGCGAGGCCGTCCCCATGGACCGGGTTCGACGCGTTCTTCCACCTGGCCCCGATCGTCGCCATCCGCGGCACCGCCGAGTGCAACCGCTATTACCGGATGCTCCGGGACGAGCTGAAGGACCGCGCCGCGCGCGGCGTGGGCGGCATCGCGGACGAGCGGGTGCGACTGCTCTGGGACAACCTGCCCGTGTGGTTCCGGCTCCGCGAGCTTTCCACCCGGCTTGCGGAAAACGGGTTCAACATCGTCTGCTCCACCTACACGAGCGCCTGGGCCGATGCCGGCGCCCTGGTCGATCCCTCCGATCCCGAAGGTTCCATGGCGCGCGCCTATCTGCACGTGTTCCTCAACCGGGACCTTCCGTACCGGCTCGCCCTCATGAAGCGGCTTTGCCGGGAGTACGGCGCTGCCGGCGCGATCCTTCACAGCGACCGCTCGTGCAAGCCGTACTCGATCGGCCAGGTGGACCTCCAGAGACGCCTCGTCTCGGAGGCGGGGGTCCGGGCGCTGCTGCTGGAGGCGGACCACGCGGATCCGCGCGCCTGGTCGGAGGAACAGGCCGATCACCGCCTGCAGGCCTTCATGGAGGGGTTCGAATGAGCGCTCCCGCATCCGTCGGCGTCGACGCCGGCAGCACGACCTTCAAGGCGGTCGCCATCGACGGCGAAGGACGGATCGTCGCCTCCTTCCTCGAGCCGGCCGACCCCCGCATCGAGGAGCAGGCGGCACGGGCGCTCGCCTCCCTCGGCGCGGAAGGCGGCGTTCCTGCGGTTCCCGTCGGCGCGACGGGCTACGGCCGCAGACGCGTCGCCGCAACCCGGGCGCTCACCGAGATCACCTGCCACGCCCGGGGCGCCTTCTTCCGGACCCGGGAGCCCGGCATCCTGGTGGACGTCGGCGGGCAGGACACGAAGGTCGTCCGCGTCGGGCCGGGCGGAACCGTCCTCGACTTCGCGATGAACGACAAGTGCGCCGCCGGAACCGGCCGCTTCCTGGAAGTCGTCCTGGCGCGGCTCCGGGTGCCGCCGGGCGAGGTGGCGCAATACGTCGCGCGCGCCTCCCGCACGGTCCCTGTGACCAGCACCTGCACCGTCTTCGCGGAGAGCGAAGTCGTCTCCCTTGTCGCGCGCGGAGAGCCGGTGGAGGACATCGTCAAGGGGCTGCACGCGGCGCTTGCGAGCCGGGTGGCTTCGCTGGTCGGCCCGGTCCCCGCGGGGGCCAGGGTGTTCATGAGCGGCGGCGTCGCGCTGAACCCGGCGATGGTGGACGCCCTGTCGCAGGCGCTGGGCGCGCCTGTTGCCGTGGTCCCCGACCCGCAGCTCGTCGGCGCCCTCGGCGCCGCGCTGTCGGCACTGGAGGCGGAGGCTCCGCGGACGTGAAGAAGCTCCCCCGCTCCTTCTACGACAGGAACACCGTGGAAGTCGCCCAGGAGCTGCTCGGGAAGCTGCTCGTCCACAACGTTGACGGAAAGGACCGGGTCGCGCGGATCGTGGAGGTCGAGGCGTACGTCGGGCCGCACGACCTCGCCTGCCATTCGTCGAAGGGGATGACGGGGCGGACCCGGGTCATGTTCGGGCCGCCGGGACACGCGTACATCTACCTTGTGTACGGCATGTACCATTGCATGAACGTGGTCACGGAGGGCGAAGGGCACGCCTCGGCCGTATTGCTGCGCGCCCTCGAACCGGTGGCGAACGTCGACGCCGCCACGAACGGGCCGGGCCGGTTGTGCAAGGCGATGGGGATCGACCGGCGCCTGAACGCGCACGACCTGACGGGCGACGGTTTTTTCATCGCGGAGGAGCCCGGCGCCTCCCCCGCCGCGATCGTGAAGAGGCCCCGGGTCGGCGTCGACTACGCCGGCCGCCGTTGGGCCGGCCGGCTCCTGCGGTTCTACATCAGAGGGAATCCGTTCGTCTCGAAACCGTAAAGTCCGCCTCCGGAGCGCGGATGCCCCCTCAGAACACGCGGCTGTCGAACACCCTCCGGGTCTTCTTCTCGGACCTCGGGAGCGACCCGTACGGGACGACCTGCACGTTGCACGATACCATCAGGTTGTGCTTGATCTCCCCGGCGATCGCGGAGGCGATGGGGCCGTCGGCGCCCTCGCCCATGTGGGCCCCCCGCTCCACCTTGATGGTCATGTAGTCCTTCCCGTCCTCCCGCCGCTCGATGTGCGCCTGGAACTCGCTTCCGGCCCCGTCGATCCTTGAGAGCACCTCGTCGAGCTGCCCGGGATACACGTTGACTCCCCGGAAGACGATCATGTCGTCGGAGCGGCCGAGGATCTTGTCGTGCCGCGGCAGGATGCAGCCGCACTGGCAGACGCCCTCGACCGTCCGCGTCAGGTCGCGCGACCGGTACCGGATGAGGGGCGACCCTTCCTTGCCGAGCGTGGTGAACACCATCTCCCCGATCTCGCCGGGCTTGACCGGCTCCAGCGTTTCCGGGTCGAGCAGCTCGAGGATGTAGTAGTCGGCCCAGTAGTGGATCCCCGACTCGTGGCGGCACGACAGTCCCGTCCCGGGGCCGTACAGCTCCGTGAGCCCCGGGATGTCGTACACCTCCCGGACGCCCAGCAGCGCCTTGATCGTCGCGATCATCGCGTCGCTGGTCCGCTCCGCCCCGAGGATGACCTTCTTCAGTTTGAGCAGGCCGCGGATCCCCCGCCGGTGCACCTCCTCCGCCAGCAGCAGCCCCATGGAGGCGGTGCAGCAGAGGACGGTCGACCGCAGATCGAGCAGGAAGGTGCACTGCAGGTCGAGGTTCCCCGGCCCCACGGGGATGGCCATCGCGCCGAACTTCTCCACTCCCGCCTGGAAGCCCGCCCCGGCCGTCCAGAGCCCGTACCCCACGCAGATCTGAACACGGTCCTCCTGCGTGAGCCCCGCCATCTCGAAGCAGCGGGCGAACATGCAGCCCCAGTCGGAGACGTCTTTCTGCGTGTAGCAAAGGACCTTCCGCTTCCCCGTGGTCCCCGAGGAGGAATGGATCCGCACGATCTCCTTCGGATCGACCGACAAAAGCGGCAGCGGGTACCCCTCCCTCAGGTCGTCCGCCGTCGTGAAGGGGAGCCGCCGGATGTCGTCGAGCGAGCGGATGTCTCCGGGCGTCACCCCCGCCGCTTCGAGGCGCTGGCGGTAGAAGGGGGAGTGCCGGAAGGCGTGCGACACCGTCCATTGGAGCCCCCGGAGCTGGTAGCCGGGAAGCGCGTCGACGGATGAGTATTTCGGGGGGAATCTTTTGAGCATGGCTTGATACCTCATTCCCTACCGTGACGTATTCCCAGCGCGAACGCCGCCAGGGACTCCTCTAGGACGCGGGGATTCCGCGCGAAGCGGGCGCCCAGCGCCTCCCGGATGTCTTCCGGTTCGCAGAAGATCCGCCCCCCCTCTCCCGCGGAATCGAGCCGCGCGAGAAGATACCCGATCAGGACCAGGTTGATCCCTTTCGGCATCCCCGCCTTCACCGCGATCCCCCCGGCGTCGACGAAAAGGACGCGGGGATCGGGGGGAGCCGCCCCCGGGGCCGTGGAATTCACCGCGGCCCACCCGGAAGGAGACAGGAAGCGCCGGTGGGCGGGAAGGTTCTCCTCCCGGAGCACGACGATGCCGTCGGCCTTCCCCTCGCGGATCAGGGGACCCGGGAAGCCGCCCACCTTCACGTGGGACACCACCGTCCCGCCCCGCTGCGCCATGCCGTGGATCTCGGACGTCAGGACGCTCATCCCGCGGCAGATGGCCGCCTCGGCCAGGAGCCGGGAAACGAAGAGCACCCCCTGCCCCCCCACGCCGCTGACGAGGATCTGCTGACGGACATCCCCGCCCCGCACCGCGCGCCCGTTCACGGCGCCCCCCCTTCCCCGCCGCCGGCGCGGATCGCGCCCAGGGGGCAGACGTGCAGGCAGACGCCGCAGCCCGCGCAGTGGAACCCGTCGATGCAGGCGCGCTTCCCATCCTCGTCGAAGACGATCGCCGGGCACTCGTACCGGTCTACGCAGTGCCGGCAGCCGGCGCACGCGTCGGTGACGACCGCCTTCGGGGCATCCGCTCGCGCCTTCCCCCCAAGCGACATCACGCACGGCTCCCGGGCGATCACCACGGCCGGGCCGTTCTCGCGGCTGTACGCGAGCGCCTCCTTGAGGAGGGCGACGAACTCGTCGAACCGGGACGGCGTTCCCACCTTGCAGAAGCCGGCGCCGCAGGCGCGGACGAGCGCCTCCATGTCGACGATACCGGTCGGCTCGCCCATCGCCCCGCACCCGGTAGCCGGCGTGGGCTGCGCTCCCGTCATGGCCGCCATCGCGTTGTCGAGGATCACGAGGACGAACTTCGCCTTCTGTACCGCCGCGTCGATCAGCCCGGGGATCCCCGCGTGGAAGAAGGTGGAGTCGCCGATCGTCGCGACGATGTCGACCGTCTTCCCGCCGAGCCGGTATGCCTGGTAAAAGCCCGCTGCCTGGCCGACCGCCGCACCCATGCACAGGACCGTGTCGACCGCCCCCAGGTTCAGCCCCAGCGTGTAGCAGCCGATGTCGCTCGGGTAGATCCCGTTGGGGGCGGCGCGCCGGATCGCGTAGAAGCTCGCGCGGTGCGGGCATCCCGCGCACAGGGTGGGACGGCGGCCCGGCGGAGGCGCACCCCTCTCCGCGGGTTTTCCCGCCCCGATCCCGGCGAACTCCGAGACGATGCGCTCGATCTCCTCCGGCAGCAGCTCCCCCGCCTCGGGCACAGCGCCGGTCGCCTTCCCCCTGACGCGCCCCCGGTCGAGAAGCTGCATCTCGATGACCGCTGCCGTCTCCTCGAGCACGAGGATCTCCCCGTAGCTTCCAAGGACGTGGGACACGAAGTCGGCATGCAGAGGAAACGGCTGGAGCACCTGGTAAAAGGGCACGCTCCCCCACAGCCCGAGCCCTTCCAGGACCTCCCGAGCGTGGGCCGCGGCGACGCCGGAGGCGACAACGGCTCGCGTCCCCGACGCGTCCGGATTCCATCGGATCGGAGCGGTCGGCGCCCACCCGGCGATCTCTGCCAGCTTCGTGGTCAGCTCTTTGTGAAGCAGGTTGCGGAAGACCGGCGTGGCCGCCCAGCGGGAGGGAGATTTCCGGAAATCGGCCTCTCCCGCCGGAGGAACGGAATCGCCGGGCAGGATGTCCTGGCACGCGTGGCACACACGCGTCGTGGGGCGGAGCATCACGGGGATCTCGAACTTTTCCGACAGCTCATACCCGAGCGCCACCAGATCCCGGGCATGGGCGGGGGAATCGGGGTCGAGCACGGGGAGCTTGGCGACCATCGCCATGAGCCGGCTGTCCTGCTCGGTCTGTGAGGAGTGCGGACCGGGGTCGTCCGCGGAGATGACGAGGAAGCCGCCCTTCACGCCCGAGTAGACGGCGCTCATCAGCGGGTCGGACGCCACGTTCAGCCCCACCTGCTTCATGCCCGCCGCCGCGCGCAGCCCCGCGACGCTCGCGGTGTAGGCGATCTCGAAGGCGACCTTCTCGTTCACCGACCATTCCGCGTGCATCGGGATCCCGCGATCGTTGCGCAGCTTCGCCACGGCGGAGAGGATCTCGGATGCGGGCGTCCCCGGGTACGACGCGGCGACCCGGCAGCCGTTCTCGATCAGCGCGAGCGCGATCGCTTCGTTTCCCAGCATGAGCATCGGACGGTTCATGGAGCCGCGTACTCCCGTCACCGCACCATGTCGGACAGCACGAGCACCGTCCAGTACGGGGAGATCATGAGGATGACGATGGAGACGATGTAGGCGGGGAAATAGTAGAAGGAGCCGCGGAAGACGGTCGATAACGGTATGCCGGACATCCCGGAGACGACGTAGCAGCAGATCCCGATGGGAGGCATGATGGCGCCCATCGTGGTGACGATCGTCACCGCCTGCCCGAACCAGATCGGGTCGTAGCCGAGCTGGACGACCAGCGGGTAGAAGATCGGCAGCGACACGAGGAGGAACGCAAGGGCGTCCATGACGCAGCCGCCCAGGATGTAGCATCCGAGGATCACCCACAGGACCATCCACCGGGGGAGGGCGAGCGTTCCGATCCACTCCGCGATCTCGAACGGCAGGCGGGTCAGCGTCAGGAAGCGCGCGAAGACCACCGCGCCCGCCACGATCATGAAGACCATGCAGGAGATCCGCAGGGTGTCCTTCATGGAATCGATGAACTTCTTCCATGTAAGTTTGCGTCTCGCAAGGCATATCGCATATCCGAGGAAGCAGCTCACGGCGGCCGCCTCCGTCGCGGTGACGACCCCGGTGAACATCGCGTACATGATGATCCCGAAGAGGACGAGGATGTCGGCCGCCTCCGGCAGCGCCTTCAGCCGCTCCTTCCATCCGAACCGCGGCCCCGCCGCGCCCCAGTCGGGATGGATGCGGCAGATCCAAACCACCGTGCCGAGGATGGCCAGCGTCAAGATGACGCTGGGGATGATGTTGCCGAAGAACAGCTTCCCGATGGACTGCCCCGTGTAGAGCCCGTACACGACGAGGACGAGCGAGGGCGGGATCAGGACGCCGAGCGTCGCGCCCGCGGAGACCGCGCCGGCGTTGAGCAGCGGGTGGTACTTGTACTCCTTCATCGCGGGGATCGCGACCGCGCTCATCGTGGCCGCCGTCGCCGTGTTGGACCCCGAGATGGCCGAGAAGGCCGCCGATGCCATGATCGTGGTCATGGCGAGCCCGCCCCGGAAGTGCCCGAACCATTTGTACGTCGCGTCGTAGACGCTGAAGTTGTAGCCGGCGTAGTGGACGATCTCCCCCACCAGGATGAACAGCGGGATCACCGTCAGCCCGTAGTTCGAGAAGATGTTCCACATCTCCGTCCCTACGATCGCGCACGCCGCGTCGAACGAGGTCATCAGGGCGATCCCCGCGGAGCCCACGAGCATCATGGTGAATGCCGCGGGGATGCGCAGGAGGAACAGGATGAGGAACATCGCCCCGATCCCCAGCAGGCCGATGGCGGGACCGCTCAACGCTTCTCCTCCTCTGCCCAGAAGGACTCCACGAGATCGAGGAAGATCGTCAGCGCGAGGACGGCGAAACCCAGGGCGACGAGGAACACGAAGGGGTGGAACGGGAACTTCAGCGTCTCCGAGAGCTCCCCCACCCGGATCAGCCGCACCCCGTAGGCCGCCGTCTGCCAGGAGACGACGGCGAACAGGAGGAGCATGGCGGCTTGGCTTACCCGGTCGACGACGCGCTTGAGCGCGGGAGGATACCGGTCCGAGAGGATGTCCACCACGATGTGGTGCCTGCGCTTCTGGGTGTAGCCGAGCGCGCCGGCCGTGACGAGCGCCCCGAGGAAGGAGACGACCTCGTAGGCGCCGCCCACGGGGACCCGGAAGATCCGCAGGACGACGTTGGCCGTCGCCAGCAGCGTGACCCCCAGCAGCGCTGCTCCGGCGAGGTACATCAGCCCCCGCCGGAGCAGCTCCGTCAGCCTTTCCAGTCCCATTGCGGATCCGCTATTTCTGCAGCTCGTGCTTCTTCTTCAGCGCCAGCGCGTCGGCGACGATCTGATCGCCGGGCAGGCCGAGGGCGGTAACCCGCTTGATGTAATCTTCGGTCAGCGGCCGGAGCAGCCCCTTCACGGTCTCGGCCTCGCTCGCGGGAAGGGTGTGGACCTGGAGCCCGTAGCTCTTCTTCGACCAGCCCAGCGCCTCCTCCACGTGGCCGTCGACGTAGTTCCCGGTCCAAAGGGAGTGTTCCCGCCGCATGTCGTCCAGGACCTTTTTCACGTCGGCCGGCAGAGAGTCCCACTTCTGCTTGTTCATCACGACCGCGAAGGAGACCACGGGCAGGTTGGCGACGGTGGCGTTGGGCGTATAGGCCGCGAACTTGAAGTCCTGGAGGATCTCCATGGAGGAGACGATCCCCTTCACCACCCCCTTCTGGATCGCCTCGGGGGTCTCGGACTGCGGCATGGCGACCGGGATCCCGCCGAGCCGCTTGACGATCTCCGCGGAGGTCCCCGCCACCCGGAGCTCCATCCCCTTGAGGTCGGCGAGCGATTTCACGGGGGTCCGGGTCATGAAGTTGGTCGGGGGGCAGGTGAAGAGCGCCAGGATCTTCACCTGGTCGAATTCCTTCGGCTTGTATTTCTCCATGAGGTCGTAAAGCGTCAGGCTGGCGACCCGGGAGCTCGTGAACCCCAGCGGGAGGTCGATGGCCTCGGACAAGGGAAACCGGCCCGGTTGGTAGCTCATGGCGAAGTTCCCGATGTCGGCGAGGCCGGATATGACGCCGTCCAGGATGTTCTTCGCGGGGAGAAGCGTCCCGCCCGGGAAGGTCTGGACCTTCACCTTCCCCGCGGTCCGCTTCTCCACCTCCCGCGCCCAGTGCTCCATCTGCACGCAGGGGAAGGTGGGGGCGGGCGGGAAGTTGGCGTAGGTGAGCTTGATCGGCGCGTCCGCGGCGGCGGAGGCGGGTACGGGCGCGCAGAGGATTCCGGCCGCAAGGGCCGCGAGGAAGAGGTGAATCGGCGTTCTCGTTCGCATGGCTGTCTCTCCGGTAGGTATTCTGATGGTCACATCAGCTCGCGGACCTTCTTCAGCAGGGCGATGTTGTGCGAATGCCCCGTCATGCGGGCGATCACCCTCGCCTGGAGGCGCCGCCCGAGGAGGTAGAAGTCGCCGAACGCGTCGAGGATCTTGTGGCGGACGGGCTCGTCCGGAAACCGGAGCGCTCCGTTGATCGGCCCCTCGTCCCCGAACAGGACGAAGTTGTCGAAGCGGCCTCCCAGCGCAAGTCCCTGCTTCTGCAGCGCGCCGATGTCCCTGGCGAATCCGAAGGTCCGGGCCGGGGCGATCTCCCTGCGGAAGTCCGACGGGTCGCCGAGGCGGAATACGAAGCGCTGCTTCCCGACGGGCGCGGGGTACTCGAGCGTGTAATCGATCTCGAACCCGTCGAACGGCTCCAGCCGGATCGACGCCTTCCCCGAATCGACCTGGATCGGCTCCGAAAGCGCGATCCGCCGCCAGTCCCCCTTCTGCTCCACCATTCCGACTTCCTCGATCAGGTTGCAGATCTCGACGGCGGAGCCGTCCAGGACCGGAACCTCCCCGTCGCACTTGACGAGCAGGTTGGAGATCCCGTACGCGTTCAGCGCGGACATGACGTGCTCGATGGTGGCCGCCTGGGTGGTCCCGAGGCGGATCGTCGTGGCCCATCCGGTCGACCCGACGAAATCGATGTGCGCCGGGATCGGCCGGTTGTCCGAGACGCCGGCGAAATGGATCCCGGATCCGGGCCCGAGCGGCTCGAAGATCAGCCCGCTCTTCTTCCCCGAGTGGAGCCCCTGCCCGTACATCACCGCCCCGCGGGCGAGCGTCCTCTGCGGCATCCGGTCGCCGGGAAGCGCCTGCTTCGCGAACACCACGGTCTTCAGCTCGGGAAGCTCGGCTGCATCGTGAAGGCCGGCCGGCACGGAGGCCTCTCCCCCGCCCGCTTCCGCCGCGCCCTCGCCGGACCCGAGCGCGCGGCGGATGGCGTTCAGCACCGTCTCGATCTCCAGCGGCTTCTCGATGAAATCGGCGGCGCCGTCCTTCGTGGCGCGGATCGCGGTCGAGATCGTCGCGTGCCCGCTCATCATGACGACGGGGGTGCGGGGGCTCTCCTCCTTGATCCGGCGCAACGTCTCGAGGCCGTCCATGCCCGGCATCCAGATATCGAGAAGCACGAGCGCCGGCCGCGAATCCCGGAGCCGCGCTATCGCCTCGGCCCCGTCCCCCGCCAGGATGCAGGAATATCCCTCGTCGGCCAGGACGCCTTCCAGCGACTGCCGGATGCTCGCTTCGTCGTCGACGATCAGGATCGGTCCGGTTCCGGACATGCCAAGCCCTCCTCGGTCAACCAAATTATAAGAGAATACACCAACGCGGGAATCGTTGTTTATAATGCACTAAATGGAAACCGAAGAGACTTCGCGCAGGGATCCCCCGGGCGGGCCGATCCGGATCCTGATCAGCTCCTGCCTGCTGGGCGAGAAGGTCCGTTACGACGGCAGTCACAAGAGGGATCCCTTCCTCACGGAGACGCTGGGCCGGTTCGTGGAATTCGTCCCCGTGTGCCCTGAAGTGGAGTGCGGCTTCCCGGTCCCGAGGGAGGCCATGCGCCTGAAGGGGAACCCGGACGCCCCCCGGCTTGTCGGGGCGGGGACGGGTACGGATTTCACCGACCTGATGCTGTCCTACGGCCGGAAGAAGCTGCGGAACCTCGAGGAGTCCGACCTGAGCGGCTACATCTGCAAGAAGGACTCGCCGACCTCGGGGATGGAGCGCGTCAAGGTGTTCGGCGCGGACGGAGTCCCGGCCAAGGTGGGCGCGGGGCTGTTCACGAAGGCGTTCATGGAGCATTTCCCGCTGATCCCGGTGGAGGAGGAAGGCCGGCTCCAGGACCCGATCCTCCGGGAGATGTTCATCGAGCGCATGTTCACCCTGCGCCGGTTCCGCGAGTCGCTTCGCAGGGGAAAGTCCCGGGGGAACCTCGCGGGGTTCCACACCGACCACAAGATGCTGATCCTCGCCCACGGGAGGACGCGGTACACCGAGATGGGGCAACTCGTGGGCCGCTCGAAGGATCTCCCTCCGGACGAGCTCTACGAACGCTACCAGCGGCTCCTGATGGAGGCGCTGGCGCAGCGCGCCACCCCCGCCAGGTGCGCCGACGTGCTCGTCCACATGATGGGGCATCTCCGGGTGCTCCTGATGCACGAAGAGAAGCAGGAGCTGCTCGAGGTGGTCGATCGGTACAGGAACCGCATGATCCCGCTGATCGTCCCCGTCACGCTGATCAACCATTACGTCCGCAAGTACAGGGTCCCCTACCTGGAGCGGCAGGTTTTCCTCCATCCCCACCCCGTCGAGCTGATGCTGCGCAACCACGTGTGAGCGCGGCTACACGAGAAAGCCGGCCAGCTCCCTCGCCGTGAGGTTCTCCATCCCGGAAACCGCCTGGATGACGGACTCCATCCGCGCGGGATCCAGAGAGCCGTCCGCGACCCGGCGGAACTTCCCGGCGGCCCCGTCCATGGACATCGGCCGGGTGTGGAAACCCTCGTAGTCGGTCTTCTCCCGGGTGAGGATCCGGCCGTCTCTCAGGGCGACGGTCAGGCGGCAGGCATGCTCCTCCGGAAAACGGGCGGAAAAGACGGGATCCGGCACGACCTCCACCTTCCGGAGAAGCTCCTGGACATCGTCCCGCAGGATCCGCTCCGGCGCATATTGCGCGGGGGTCACCTCCCCGTCCAGCGCGGCCACGGCCAGGATGTAGGGAAGGCTGTGGTCTGCCTCCTCCTTCGTCCGCACGACCGTCTTGTCCCCCTCGGCGCCTCCCCCGATGATCAGGAAGGCGACGTCGAAGATCTCCACGCGGATCCGCGCGATCTGCCGGCCCGTGAACCGCTCCGCCTCCATCATGCCGAGCAGCCCCTCGATCGCGGACTGGGAGTGGATCTCCGCGTTGTATTTCTTCAGGACGGTGCGGCTCACACGCTCCAGCCCCTCGCCCTCCCAATCGATCTCGAACGGCCCGGAGACGACCTGCATCCACCCTTTCGGCCCCTCGAAGGCGCCGGCGGGCCCGGTGATCCCCTCCTTCGCGAGGAAGGCGGCGCGCAGCCCGTTGAACGCCGCGTTGGGGGCGGCCAGCCCCTTCCAGTGGGAGAGCTCCCCCGTCCGGGTGGCGCGCACCGCGTTGTTCGCGGTCGCCGCGATCGCCAGGGCGTTCGCCAGCTGTTCCTCGTCGAGCGACAGGGCCCTCCCCGCCCCCGCCGCCGCGGCGATGACGCCCTGCGTGACGTGGTCGAAACCGCGGGCGCGCAGCGGGGCGACGTCCGACAGGCGGCACTGCACCTGGTACGCCGCCGCGAGGGAGGCGAGCAGCTCTCTCCCGCAGATCCCCGCGTATTCCGCCGCCGCCAGCACGGCCCCCAGGTTGTCGCTGGGGTGGCACGTCTCCCCCTTCGCGAGGTAGCTGTCGTTGAAATCGAGGTAGCGGATCAGAGCGGAATTGTAGAACGCAGCCCGGTCGGGCGACGTCCGGCCGCCCCCGATGAGCGTGCAGAGCGGCTTGCCGCCGAACTCCGCCACGTGCCGCCGGATCTTCCGGATCGGTCCGGCCTCCATGGCGCCCCAGGCGCACCCGAGGGAATCGAGCACTCTGATCTTGAGCGCCTTCCGGGCGGCGCGGGAGATGCCGTCCCATTCCGCCCGGTGCACGAACGTCGACAGTTCCTGGAGCCGCGTCCGCCCGTGGAGAAGACGGGCCGAATCGGCCCCGCCCCGGGGGCTCATGCCGCCTTCCCCCGGACCTTCGCCGCGACCTTCAGCTGCCGCACGCCCGCCGCGGGCGCCGCGCGCCCTCTCGCGGGCACTTTATAGGTGACCACGCGGCCCCACGTTCCCGCGGTTCCCCAGATACCGGAGCGCAGGCATTCGAGCTGCACGATCTGGGAGTGGTCCACGAACAGGTTCACCTCCGGGCCGTACGACTTCACGTACCAGGAAAACACGTCCGGGTCGGCCGCCTCGAACATCACGTTTTCCAGCCCGAGCTCCCGGATGAACCGGGCCGGGACGCCGGTGCGCCATGCCTTGACGTTTTCGGTGATCCCCTCCGACTCGATCATCACCAGGTGGGCCCCCGCGTCCAGGTACCGCTTCGCCTGGCGGATCGCCCGGTCCGGGTCCGCCACCCCCTCGGCTTCCAGCTCCGCGGCGGGGCTTGCGCCGCCGGCCCCGAACTGGATCCCGACCTCGGGCTTCGGCAGCATCCCGAGCCCGCGGACCTTCTCAACGAGGCGGACGAGGTCGTCGTCGGGGATCGAGATGAACCCCGAAGATACCTCCACGATGTCAAATCCCACCCGCCGGCACTCCTCGAGGTACCGGTCCACGACATCCGGCCCCATCGTCAGCACGTGCTCGATGAACCCGCCCGTGGACACGAGGACGTCGTCCCCGTGGCAGAGATCGATCAGGTCGCGGACCGACTTCTCCGGCATGAGGACGAAAGAGCCGCCGCTGAACTTGAAGATGTCCACGTACTCGCCCATCGTTTCCAGGATGTCCTGGAGCGCCCGCTTCCCGAGGGGCGTGTAATACGGACCCCGGATCTCCGTCACTCCCCTTTTCCGCGGCTTGCCTTCCCTTTCGTTTATGTAAAGGGAGCCGAATCCTCTCCCGCTTTCGTTTTCCATCGCGATCCCCTTTCGCCTTCATGGCGTCTGCATAAGGAAAGCGTAATTCTCCGCGCAGGAACCGTTCTGTGAAACCTTTCACAATTCCGGATGATAGCCCCCGACCGGATTGCTCTTCCCCCGGAAGGGCGATAAATTGGATTCCATGGGGCTTTCCGTCATCACGGCGAACGACCTGTTCCTCGGGATGGAGAAGGCGGAGCTGGACAGGATCCTCCCCCTGTTCACGGAACGGAAATATCCGAAGGGCCGCGTGATCTTCGAGCGGGGAGATTCCGGCGACGCGCTCTTCATCGTGAAGGATGGGATGGTCAAGCTGGTCTCCCATTCCGGGCGCGGAACGGAGACGATCCTTCACATGCTCCCGCCCGGCGCGATCTTCGGGGAGCTCCTGTTCTCCGAGGACCGGCGGACGTTCACGGCCCTCGCCGGGAAGGACTCCGAGGTCGCCGCCCTTCCCAGGCGCGCGCTCGAGCGACTGCTGGCGACGGTCCCCGCGTTCTCCATGAATTTCATCCGCATCCTTTCCAGGCGCCTCGCGAAGGTCGAGCAGGAGTACGCGAGTTTCGGCCACACCTGGTCCTATCACCGCCTGGCCAGGATCCTCCTGCGGCTCGCCGGGGAGCACGGCGTGAAGGCCCCGGGAGGCACGGAGATCGCGGTCCGCCTGACCCACGAAGAGCTTGCGAACCTGATCGGCACCACGCGGGAAACCGTGACGACGCAGCTCGGCAGGTTCCGCAGGATGGGGATGGCCCGCCGCGACGGGAAGTACCTTCGGGTGAACGTGGGCCGCCTCGCCCGGTTCATCCGCGGGCAGGAGACGCCCGGCGCCCGCGGGAGCGCCGCCGCGCGGCGGAAGCCGTCCCGGCGGGGGTAGGAATGCCCGGCCGCGATTCATGATACATTTCCAGGAAAACCGATCGGAACGGAGGTCGTCCATGGCCGTCGTATTCGTCACCGTGGTCCCGCTCGGGACCGCCACGCCGAGCGTTTCCCGCTTTGTGGCCGGGGTGGAGCGGGTGCTCCGCGACAGCGGTCTCAAGCACGAGCTGACCGCGATGGGAACGATCATCGAGGGCGACCTCGACGCGATCCTGCCCGTCCTCAGGAAAATGCACGAGCAGCCCTTCGGCGAAGGGGCCATGCGGGTGTCGACCTCGATCCGGATCGACGACCGGCGCGACAAGAAGGGAACGATCGAGGGGAAACTGCAGGCCGTCAGGGAAAAGCTGGAGAGTTAGCGCGGCGGGGCGTCAGGGCCCGCAATCCAGCATCCGCAGGGTGTCGCCGAGATCCGAGACGCGGAACGGCTTGGAGATCACGGCGTCGAAGCCGTATTCCCGGTAGTTCGTCACGACGGGGTCGCTCGAATGACCGCTGGAGACGACGGCTTTCAGGCCGGAGTCGATCCTGCGGAGCTCCTCCACGGCCTCCCTCCCCCCCATCCCGCCGGGGACGTTCAGGTCGACGATCACCGCGGAGAAGGGCTGGTCGGATTCCTTCGCCTTCACGTACAGGTCGATGGCTTCCTTACCGTCCCTGGCGAACTCCACCTCGTGACCGAACATCTTCAGCATTTCTCCGACGACCGACCTCACCATTTCCTCGTCGTCCATCAACAGGACTTTTCGCTTCCCCTCGGATCCCAAGGATGGCCTCCTTCCGGTCCGGATGATTCATCGGCAAGACACCGGAAAACTTTAAAACCCGCATTTCTCACCAGCGTCCGTAGCGAGGCGGTGGAGACGGGCGTGGCTACAAGGCGTCGCGACCGAGGGCCCCGGAGGCGCACTTGAAAGTGCGTCGAGGAGCCCGACCGAGCGCAACGCAGTAGACATGCCCGTATCCGCCGCCGCAGTAGGAGGCTGGAGAGAAATGCGGGTTTAGACCGAACCGTTGCGATATCGAGAATAATCCTATTTTGAGGTATCGGCGAGCCGTCAATCCGTGACCATGACATCTCAAGAGGCGTCAGGAGGACGAAATGTCGGAGAAGTTGCCGGTCGACATCGCGAAGGCGTTCGTTGAAGCGTACGCGAAGAAGGACTGGGCCGGGTTGTGGGCCCTGTCCGACTGGAGGATCGTCCTGGACGAGATTCCCACGCGCAGGAAAACGCACGGCATCAAGAGGTTCATGACCATCATGCAGGAATGGGGAGCCTCTTTCCCCGATTCGAAGATAGAGATCAAGGACATGTCGGACTACGGCAAGACCGCGAGCTTCATCTTGAAGTGGACCGGGACCCACGAAGGTCCGATCGACACGCCGGGGGGGACGATCTTCCCGACCGGGAAGAAGATCGACGTCCCCGTGACCATGACGGTCGATGTCGGGGAGGAGGGAACGGTGGAATCGGTCACCCACCTCTTCGACATGGCGCTTATGGAGAAGCAGATCGAGCTCAGGCCGGAGGAAAGGGTCGCCTGACGCACCGGCGGCCGGCCCTGTCGCCCCGGCAGGCGGATCTCCGCCGCGCCGGGCGCGGCCGGACGGCCGCTTCCTTCTTCATTTTCCCCCGTATGCGATCCGGTAGATCGATCCGGACATGTCGTCCGATACCATGAGGGAGCCGTCGGGCATCACTTCGAGGTCGACGGGGCGCCCCCACGCCTCCCCTTTCCGGAGCCACCCGTCGGCGAACGTTTCGTACGCGACCGCCCTGCCCCCCGAGAGGCGGACCAGGGAGACCCTGTACCCCTGAGGGACCGAACGGTTCCAGGAGCCGTGCTCCGCGATGAAGATCTGCCCCCGGTATTCCTTCGGAAACATCTCTCCGGTGTAGAACCGCATCCCGAGCGAGGCGACGTGGGCGGGAAGCTCCCATTCCGGGAGGGTGAATTCCCTGCTCCCCCGGTTTTCCCAGTGTTCCGGATCGCGCACCGTATTCCCGTGCAGGTAGGGGAAGCCGAAATGGAGCCCCTGCTTCGATGCGCGGTTCAGTTCGTCCGGCGGGATGTCGTCTCCGAGCCAGTCGCGGCCGTTGTCGGTGAACCAGAGCTCCTTCGTGGCGGGATTCCAGTCGAAGCCGACCGTGTTGCGCACGCCCCGCGCGAAGACCTCCAGCCCTTTCCCGTCGGGGCGCATCCGCAGGATCGACGCGAACCGCGGGTCGTCCCGGTCGCAGACGTTGCACGGCGCTCCGACGGGAACGTACAGCAGCCCGTCCGGGCCGAAACGGATGAACTTCCATCCGTGGTGCTTGTCGGCCGGAAACCCGTCGTTCACGACGACCGGTTCCGGCGGATTGTCGAGGCGGGCGCCGATCCCGTCGTACCGGAGAACGCGGCGGATCTCCGCGACGTACAGCGCGCCGTCGCGGAACGCCACGCCGTTGGGAGTGTTCAGCCCCCGCGCGATCCGTACGACGCGCCGCGTCCCGTCCGCCGATTTCTCCGGAAGCACCGCGTAGACCGATCCATCCCCTCTCCGCGTCCCCACGTAGAGGATTCCCCCGTCTCCGAGGGTCATCGACCGGGCATTGGGCACGGAGGCGTACAGGGAGATCGAAAATCCCGGCGGCAGCCGGATCTCCCCCATGGGCGCAGGCGTTTTCGCGAGGCATCCGGCGGACCAGAGGATGGACAGGGCGACTACGGCCGCGGGCAGGGCGAGGATCCCGGGGGGATGTGACGTTTTTCGGCTTTTTTCGGGAAACGGTCCTGCCGGCTTGCCGTTATTTGTTTTCATCCCTGCCCCTCGCTCTCGTAAGCCTGCGTTTTAACGAGTATTCGCGTTTCGGACCGCTTGGCACATTTTTTTCAAGATCCTTCCGTGGGAACGGGCGGAATAGATGGAACGAGGCATGCCGCCCGGATCCCGCCGGAGGGATGGGATGAGACGATTCCTGTTGGCTACGGTCCTGCTGGCGGCGCTGCCGATCGTCTCGTGGGGCGCGTCCCCGCCACGGGAAGACACGATCGGGATCGTCCGGGTATCGAAGGGCGAGGCGAGCATCATCCGCGGAGAGAAAAGCTTTCCCGCCGCCGTGGGCTCCAGGATCGAAATGGGGGACATCTTGAGGACGGGAGCCGACGGCTCGGTGGGAGTCATCCTGCGCGACAACTCGAGTCTCTCCCTCGGGCCTCGAAGCGACATGGTCATCGGTAAGTTCCTCTTCTCGCCCGCCGACGGCAGGATGGCCCTTTTCGCCCGTCTCGCCCGGGGCACCATGGCCTACATGTCCGGGCTGATCGGAAAGCTTTCTCCGGAATCGGTCCGGTTCGAAACCCCCACGGCCACCATCGGCATCCGGGGGACCTGCTTCGTCGTGAAGGCGGGGGATCCCGTCCCGAACTGACGGATCACTCCTTCGACTCCCCCACCAGGACCTCCACGGTCCTGCGCTCGGCGCCCCGCAGCAGTTCGATCCGCGCGAGGTATCTCTCTTCCGTTTCCGACAGGAGGCGGTGGAGGTCGTCGACGCTTTCCACCGGCTTCCCGTTCATCCCGAGAACGATGTCCCCCGAGACGATCCCCGCGACCCCCGCCGGGCCGTCGGGGTCCAGCGTCATCACCTCCACCCCCGACTCCTTCGAAAGCGCCAGGTGGCGGACGATGCGCCGCTCGATCTCCCTCCTCCGCCCGGTGATGCCGAGATACCCCCTGCGGACCCTGCCGTGCGCCAGGATCTGCGACACCACGTGGCGCGCCGTGTTGGAAGGCACCGCAAAGCCGATCCCCTGGGCGGCGGCGATGATCGCCGTGTTGATCCCGACGACGCGCCCCCGCGAGTCCACCAGCGGCCCGCCGGAGTTTCCCGGGTTCAGAGGGGCCGTGTGCTGGATGACATTCTCGATCAGCCGGTGATCGCGGCTGCGCATTGCGCGCCCCGTGGCGCTGACGACCCCTGTGGAGACGCTCGACTGGAACCCCAGCGGGTTCCCGATGGCGATGACGAGCTGCCCCACCTTGAGCGCGGAGGAATCGCCGAGGGCCGCATAGGGAAGTCCCGAGCCGTTGGCGCGCACGACCGCCAGATCGTTCGGAGGGTCCGAGCCGACGGCGACCGCGCCCAGACGCGTCCCGTCCATGAGCGTCAGGAGGACCCTGCCGCTCTCCTGGACCACATGGTGATTGGTGAGGACATACCCGTCGGGCGTCAGCAGGACGCCCGACCCCGCGCCGATCGGCTCCACTCCGCTCCCGTCCGGCGCGTCCCTCCCGACGTTCACGCTGACGACCGCGGGCCCGACCGCCTCCACGACGCCGGTGACGGCGCGCGAATACGCGTCCAGGAGCTCCGTGTCCGACCTGCCGGAAGGGCCCACCTCGCACCGGCCGGCCGGAGCCGCTTCCCCTTCCGGCGTTTCCGATGCCCACAGCAGTTTCCGGGGATCCGCCTTCGACATCCCTTCCGCCTCCTTCCGCCCGCTTCAGAACGGATATCCCTTCAACCCCCGGACTCCCTTGAGCGCAGATATCTCACCCGTGTGGCAGAAGGTGTGGCCGATCACGACGTTGTTCAGGACAAACGCAAGAGTGACGATTCCCATCCCCTCCGCCGACATGTCCACGGGGCGCTCCAGGTCCTCTTCGGACAGCGTCGCCAGCCACGCGTCCGTCGCCGCCGTGACCGCGGCCCCGTATCCCCGCAGCGCCGGCAGATCGACCCGGACGCGCCGGCTCCACTCCGCGAAGGCGCGCCCCCACTCCTCCGGGGAGGCGGGCGGGGGAACGGAGGGATCCATCCCCGGGCCGAGCTCGGACAACCCGGTCTTCCCCGCGAACGCGCCGGCGCGCAACGGGCGCTCCCCCCGGACCATGCGGTTCACGACCTCGTCCATGGACAGCACCACGTGCGCATACGCCGCGCCGATCGGCAGCGCGGTCCCCGGCGGGATCCACTGCGCGATTTCTGGAGACACGTCCTGGAAGGTGCCCTCCATGGTTTCCCACGCGGAACGGAGCTGCTCCCGCAGCAATGCGATGGCCCTGCCGCTCTCCTTTTTCATCCCTTTCGCCGCTCCTTTCGAGATGTCAGCGCACGGCGGCGCCCGCATCCTCCATTCCCCTCCGGGACGAGAGGGCCGCCACCGCGGCGAGCGCCCGGTTCCTCCAGAGCATCCTTTCCTGCCCGATCCTACGCGCCCATGGTTTGATGCGCGCGACCCGGCCACGGCTCCGCTCCTCGAGGACGTTTTCGTACAGGCGGAGCGCATCTTCGGCGCACCGGTGGATCGAGTAGCGAAGAGAAGTTTCCCGCGCGGCCTCCCTCATCCGGTGGAAATCCGCGGGCGGCAGGCGGGACGCACGGAGCAAAGCGTCGGTGAATGCCGGCAGGCTCATCTCGGAAAGCAGGAAGCCGTTCCGGCCGTCCTCCACCGCTTCGCGGACCCCGGGCGCGTCCACGGCGACCACGGGCACCCCGGACGCCATCGCCTCGGTGAGGACCATTCCCTGCGTCTCGTTCCGCGACGAGAAGGCGAACACGTCCATCGCATGGTAGGCGTCGGCGAGCTTCCCGTCGCGGAGGACCCCCGCGTAGTGGAGGCGGCCGGTCATCCCGCACCGCTCGAACCGGTCCCGGATTTCCGCCTCCGAAGGTCCCGCGCCGACGACCAGGAAGCGGGCGGTCCGGTGGACGGCGAGGAACCCGGTCACGGCCTGTACGAGGAACCCGAGGTTTTTCTCCGGCCCCAGCCTGCCGACGTGTCCGACGACGAAGGCGCCCGCGGGGATCCCCATCTCCGCGCGGAAGCCGTCCCGGTCGCCGCGGCGAAACCGTTCCGGGTTCACACCCGTGGGGATCACTCCGATGGGGGCCGTCACGCCGCGCTCGCGGAGGATCCTGGCGGTGCTCCCGCTCGGGGCGATGACGCGGTCGCAGAGGTTCGCATACCCCGTGGAGAGCTCGACGACGAACCGGCGCATCGCCGGGGAATCGCCCACGACGTAATGCGCCATCATTTCGTACATCGTGTGATGCGTGAACACCAGGGGGATGTTCCGGGAGGCGGAGATCCGGAGCGCCATGTCGCCGAGCACGTACGGATGATGGGAATGGACGATCTCGGGCCGGAAATCCTCGAGCGCATGGTAGAGGAAGCCCGGTATGGGCAGGCCGATGGAGAAATCGCTCCCGTTGAACCTCCGGATGGACGGGATCCGGACCACCCCGGCCTCCTTTTTCGGGGAGCCGGGGTACGCGGGAGCGACCACGAGAACGCGATGCCCGCGGCGGCGGAATTCGGAGGTGAACGCCTCTATCGACCGGACGAGCCCCCCCACGTACGGGGAGAACGTATTCGTCGCCATCAGGAGATTCATCCGGGCCTCCCGGAAACGGGCGGTCTACCCTATGCTGCCCTCCTGGTGATCCTCCAGCGTGGAGCAGATGCGTTCCCTGGAACGGTAGAACAGGGAGAACCGGAGATCGCGCGCCGTCGGGAACAGCCCGTACATTTCCAGGGCGACGTCCTCCGGGCGCTTGTACGGATCCCACCGCGCCTTGCAGTTCGGGCGGATGAACCGTCCGCTCAGCAGGAGTCGGAAGAACATCAGGTCGCACAGCATGCCTTCCAGCCAGGGCGTCCAGTTCTCGTATCCCGCGACCCACTTAAGGTGCGGGGTCCCGCCGAGCAGCACCTCGGCCGTCTTCCGGTTGACGAAGTCGCAGGCTCCGAGGTAAAGGCCGTCGTAGCTGGTCAGCGGGGACAGGATGTTCTTCAGCTTCGTCCGGCTGATGTCCTGCACCGCGCTGATCGCCCCCCGCTTCCCGTGGCATGCGAAATAAGCGATCTTCGCCCGGTTGTCGGCTCCCTGGTCGTGGCCGTACAGCGCCGATTTCAACCCCTCCGCGTTCTGGAAAACGATATAGCTGAACAGCGCGTCGTGGCCGGGGCGGTCGCGCTTGTACCCGTTCCGGCGGGCGTAGCACTCCTCGGTGTCCCGCTTGAGCTGCTCGAAGAACGGCTTGACGGTCTCGTCGTGCAGACGGTCCCACTGCGCCTCGAACACCTTGATGATGTACCGGAACCCGTTCCTTTCCCGCATTTCTACATTGTCCCGCCCGCCCGACCCCGGCGTCAAGCCTTTGGAATGCCTTTATTTATCAAGTGATTACAGCTATTTACCGCGGAAGGGACCGCGCGGAATCAGACGTAGAGATCGACGAGGCCGCCCGAAACGGGGGGGATGCAGACAAGATAGAGCCTGTCTCTGAGGAACCTTCCGTAAGCCTTCTCCAGACCGAAATCGTTGAGGGAGATTTCCAGGCGGAAATCGCGGTCCCGGACCGCTCCGGAAAAATCTTCCGCCTCGGGAGCGCGCGCGGGTGATGCGGAGCCACGCCGGGCCTTCAAGGCAAGGGCGCCCGTCCGTTCCCGGACACCCCTCGTCGATACAATGCCCCCGATCACCTGCGCCCCTTTCGAAAACCGCTTTCCGCGCCTCCCGCGCACAAAGACCGCCCTATGGGGCCTCGCAAAAGGTGTTCCATCACCTTTATGATGCAACTATCCGATTTTACGTTTATTGTTTTTATAAAATTCCGCCCGCCCGGAAATGCCGTCCTCACATTGGGAAAATTATTCCCCCTCCTGCCAAGTATAATGGACGGCATGCGGAAACATCCGGTTCTTCAAGGAGGAGCGCCGTGGGACTGTTCGACTACTTCAAGCCCGTTTCCACGATGACCGCGGAGGAGGTACGCGACTTCCTCCGGAACCGGAGCGCGGACTCCCTGAACCTCGTGGACGTCCGCCAGCCACACGAATACGAAGCCGGCCACCTGCCGGGGGCCGTTCTCATGCCGTTGGCCGAGATCCCGAACCGCCTGGGCGAGCTCGACCGGTCCCGGCCGACCATCACGTACTGCGGGGCCGGCGTCCGGAGCCGCGCCGCGGCGTCGATCCTCGAAGAGGCCGGCTTCTCGCCGGTGTCCAGCATGTCCGGCGGGATCAATGCGTGGAACGGTCTCGTCGCGGAAGGGGGGTACGAGGAGGGACTCGTCTACTTCTCCCGCGCCTCGGGGGCCGAAGAGCTGATCTCCCTGTCCTGGGCCCTCGAGGAAGGGAACCGCGCCTTCTACGAACGCCTCTCCGCGGACGCGGGGGAAGGCGCCGCGGCATCGCTGTTCCGTTCCCTGGTGCGGGCGGAGGAAAATCACAAAGCGACGCTGGCGGAGCTGCACGCGCGCGTGACGCGGAAGGCAGGCCCACTCGCCCCGCCGGAAGGGATTGCCGCCGGCGACTTCCTGGAGGACGGGTCCCGCGTCGATTCCACGCTGGCCCGTGTACGGGGGAAGTCGATCCGGGGTGCGCTGGATATCCTGATCTCTGTGGAAGCGAACGCAATGGACCGCTACGTCAAGATGGGGAGGGCGGTCTCCGACGCCGATTCGCGGAAGGTGTTCCTCACCCTTGCCGAGGAGGAGCGTGCCCACCTTCAGAAGTTGTCCGATCTGTTGGAACGGATGCCGCCGGGATAACCGGTTTGCCCCCCGGGCGCGGGAGCCCGGGGGGCCGGATCCGTCGCGCGCTCATTCACCCGACGCCTTTTTCCGCTCCTCGATGGGGATCCGATGCGCGTTTTCCGCAAGCCAGGCGTCGAACGTCATCATCCCGGGATGGATGCGCCTGGCGACCGCGAGATCCCGGGCACCGCAGAATGCGCTTTCGCAGTCGCGATAGAACTGGAACATGTTCCCGAGTTCCTCGGCGCCCGGGAACCCCTGCCGACGGTACGCGTTGGGAGAGATCGCATCGTACCGGATCTTCCGGCCGAGCGCGCGAGCGAGCGCCGCGGCCATCTCTTCCCCGGTCAGGTGATCCCCGGCGATGCCGACGGTCCTGCCGACGTACTCCGCCTTGTTCCGGATGATGTTGTAGGCGCACCGCCCGATGTCGTCGATGGCGATGCCGGCCATTTTCCTGTCCCCCAGCGGAAACGCGATCGCCAGCTCCCCTTCGGGGTCGACCTTGGGCCCCATCCCGAAATAGATCATGTTTTCCCAATAGAAGGAGGCCAACAGGTACGTCACCGGAAGGCCGAGATCCGCGAAGTAGCGGTCCGCCTCCGCCTTGGCGTCGAAATGTGGCACCTTGTAGTTCCCCATCAGGGTCGGCATCCGGTCGTCGTGCAGCGGCACCCACTTGCGGGTGTCCTCGAGCGTGGACCAGATGACATGGCCGACGTGGGTTTCCTTCGCCGCTTCGGCCATGTTCTTCGCCTGGGCCTTCTCTTTCTCCGGGGACATGTGCTCCCAGAACGGAGTGACGCAGTATGCCGCATGGGCGCAATGGAACGCCTTCTTCAGGCTCTCAACGTCGTCGAGGTCGGCCGGGACGACTTCGGCGCCCAGCTTTTTCAGCTCCCTGGCCTTTTCGGATTCAGGATTCCTGGTGAGGGCGCGCACCTTGTACTCGCCCTTCGTGTCCCCAAGGACGGCGCGGCACAGGCTGCCTCCCTGGGCTCCCGTCGCCCCGACAACAGCGATGATCCTCGCCACTTTTTGCCTCCTTTTTTATGTCCGGACACCTATTCGCAACGGTTGACCCCACAACGGAACCAACGTCGATAAATGTACGATCCGGCAGGAATCAGATAAGATTCCGGTTTGAAGAAAAAACCTCGATTGGCCGATAAGACGAATGGTATGCTTTACTATCAGTAAATATTCCGATTGAACTGAAGGGGTCACTTTCAGGGCTCCTGGATGGAAAGGTGGGTGTGTGAAGAGAGTCGCCGTTTTCCTCTGCCTTGTCGTTCTTGCGGGCTGCGGAGGGGGAGGGGGTTCCTCCACTCCCCTTGCGGACCCGACGCTCCCCTTCCACGTGTTCGCCACCACGCCGACGTCCGGAC